>CACZTQ010000074.1 GCA_902784155.1 Oscillospiraceae bacterium | reverse complement strand
CCGGTGTGGCGGAATAGGCAGACGCAAGGGACTTAAAATCCCTCGCAGGCAACTGCGTACCGGTTCAAGTCCGGTCACCGGCACCATGTCGTCGCAAGCTTTGTATCGCTTGCGGCGATTTTCTTTTTTCTGATAAAACCGCCGGAGATTATAAAACGGGGTTTGCCTTTAAGGTAAACCCCGTTGATTTTTGCTGTGTATTTCTTTCTGACGAAGATTATTTCTTGTTGCCGAATAATCCTCTGAGAATTGAGCTGGTGCCGCTTCTCATAACGGAGCTCAGCGCGTTGGTCGCCGCTCTCTTTGCTATGGTCTGGGCGCTCGTCTTTTTGCCGCCGAGAACGGAGTTAATCATATTGGTGCTAACGGACCTCGCTACCGACGACGCGGCGTTAGTCGCGGCTCTCTGGGCGGCTTTCGCGGCCGCGCTCTGCTTCTGCTTGCCCTTCTTCTCCGCCTTTTCTTTTTCTTTCTCTTCGGCTTTGGCGGCCTTTGCCGCTTCTTTTTCGGCCTTTGCCGCCTCTTTTTCAGCCTTCTCCCTCTCCTTTTCCTGAGCGAGAGCCTCGGCCTCGGCAGCCTTCTCCTCCTCGAGCTTCTGCCTTGCGGCGACTATTATCTCATAGGCGGATTCCCTGTCAACCGTTTCGCGGTATTTGATATCGAATTCATCCGAGGCAATCAGCGCCTTGACTCTTGACGGGTCGGCGGGGCCGATAAGGCTCTGCGGAGGAAGAATCTTAGTCTTTTCGACTATTGACGGAATGCCCGATTCGTCAAGGAAGCTGACAAGAGCTTCGCCGGTACCCAGCGCCATAAGCGCTTCCTCGGTATCGAACTCCGGATTTGCTCTGAAGGCCTTGGCTGCGGCGCGCAGGGATTTCTGCTCGGCGGGGGTATAAGCCCTGAGGCCGTACTGAACTCTGTTTGAAAGCTGAGCGAGGACCTCGTCGGGTATATCGGAGGGAGACTGGGTGACAAAATAGATGCCTACGCCCTTGGAGCGGATGAGCTTGACGACCTGGACTATCTTCTGAACCATCGCCTTGGGGGCGTCCGTAAAGAGAAGATGCGCCTCGTCAAAGAAGAATACCATTCTGGGCTTATCAAGATCGCCTACCTCGGGAAGGCGCTCAAAGAGCTCTGTCATCATCCACAGAAGGAAGGTGGCATAGACGGTAGGGCTCTGGATAAGTCTGCCGCTCGAGAGAATGTTGATATATCCCCTGCCGTCTGAATCGGTGCGTATCCAGTCTGTTATATTGAGCGAGGGCTCGCCGAAGAACTGCTCCGCGCCCTCATCCTCGAAGGCGAGCAGAGCGCGCTGAATGGCGCCGATACTCTGTGAGGAAACGTTGCCGTAGCTGAGAGTGAATTCTTCTCTGTTCTCGCCTACAAAGCGGAGCATTTCGCGTAAATCCTTGAGGTCGAGCAGGAGCAGGCCGTTATCGTCAGCTACCTTGAAGACGATATTGAGAACGCCTGTCTGAACATCGGTGAGATTGAGAAGACGCCCGAGCAGGACGGGGCCCATCTCGGAAACAGTTACGCGGACCGGGTGGCCGTTCTCACCGAAGATATCCCAGAATCTCACGGGGTATGATTTATATTCAAAATTCTCTATGCCGAAGTAATCGATGCGCTTCTGCATCCCCTCAGAGTGAACTCCCGGCTCGCACATACCGGTAAGGTCGCCCTTGACATCGCTGAAAAATACGGGTACTCCGAGATCCGAGAAAGACTCGGCCATTACCTTCATGGTAACGGTTTTGCCGGTACCGGTCGCGCCCGCGATGAGGCCGTGTCTGTTTGCCATTCTGGGAATGATGAAGCAATCCTTATCGGACTTTGCCATCCATATTTTCTTATCGTAATACATATAATCGTCTCCCCTGAATTTGATACTTTTATAAAAACATAAAAACCTCTTTTTGTCAATACTTACGCTAAATAATATTGACGGGAATCACAATATATGGTATATTATTTTAAATATGACACTAAATGGAGTGATACAATGCCGGAGCCGAAATTTATGGTGAATAATCTCGAGATTACGAATTCCACCATAAAAATTGACGCTGTTGCCGCTTATTACAAAGACGATACCGTGCCCAGGGCAAGAATCATTTTTGAGAGCGGCGATGAAATCAGAAGACTGCCTCTGATTCTGCGCAGCACATATAAATATCAGGCGGAAAACAGATACTACGCCATTTTTTCTTATTCTTATAATCTCAATTATATCTTTTCCGGCGCAGCGGAGGAATTCAGCATTTATTTTGAAATCAATTACGGCGACGTTTGCGAAGAGAGAGTGAAGCTCTTTGTCTCCGACGGTATAGCGGAGAAATACTCCGTAACCGGTGAATTCAGGGCGCAGGGCGAATTCGAGGGCACCAACGTCTATTCATCCGATAAAAAGAATACTGTCACGGAGCCCGAAACCCTCTATGAAATCCGCCCGGAGCTTGACAAATGCAGATTCGCCGTCACCTCGCGGCCGAATCCCGCCTTCAGGTCAACGGCAAAATCCAAGGCGTTTTACAGAGTTATCGCTTTCATATTCACAATGCTCTACTGCCTGCTGCTGCTCCCCTGGTTTGTGATTGACGGTATCTTCGCGGGGCTCAATATCTTCCCCTCGAGAAAATCGCCCGACACGCAGGGACTGCTCAGAATCATATCCGGTCAGATAAAGGCGAATATCGCGAGCTTTATAAAGACCAATATCAAAGACAAGCGGCTCGCGACCGCAATCATCAGCATAAGAGAGGGCTACTACTCTCACTACTATAACAAGATGTGCAAAAAGCCGGTGATTGAAAACAGGGTTTCTTTCATCTCGGGCAGGCGCGATGAGCTCGGCGGCAACGAGAGCTATGTATATGAGCTGATGAAAGACAGGAAAGACATCGACTTTCAGTTTCTCATGAGCACCGACCTCGACCGCTTCACAAAGGGCGGCAAAAAGAAGAGATTCTATGAGCTCTACGCAACATCGAAGGTAGTGATAGTTGACGACTATTACAATCTGCTCAACACGGTCGATAAGCGCGACGAGGTGACGCTCTTCCAGCTCTGGCACGCCTGCGGAGCTTTCAAGACCTTCGGATTCTCACGCCTCGGAAAGCCCGACAGCCCGAAGCAGAGCTCGCCCAATCACAGAATGTATGATTTCGCGACAGTCAGCTCCGCCGGAATAGTCAAATACTACGCAGAGGGCTTCGGTATCAGCGACGAAAAGGTGCTGCCGACGGGAGTGCCGAGAACGGATATCTTCCTCGATGAGGAATACGCCGCAAAAACCCGCGAAAGCTTTTATTCAAGATACCCTCAGCTTAAAGATAAAAAGATTATCCTCTTTGCTCCGACCTTCAGGGGAGCCGGTCAGAAGAGCGCTTTCTATCCCCTGCCCGCGTTTGACCCGGATTCCTTCGCCGGAAAGCTCGGGGACGAATACGCGGTTCTCATTAAGCTTCACCCCTTCTGCGAAGAGAAATACGAAATCAGTCCGGAGCTCCGTGAGCGTGTTATCGACCTGTCGGAGGAGGACGAAATCAATGACCTTCTCTTTGTGACGGATATACTCATCACCGATTATTCAAGCTGTATCTTTGAGGCGTCGCTTCTGAATATCCCGATGCTGTTTTATGCCTACGATCTTTATCAGTATATCTCGGAGAGAGATTTTTACTGCGACTTCGAATCCTTTGTACCGGGCAGGATAGTATTCACGCAGGATGAGCTCGGCGAAGCCGTAATGAAGGGTGACTTTGAAGAGGAAAAGATTCCGGCCTTCAGGGATAAATTCTTCTCTCAGATTGACGGCAAATCAAGCGAGCGCGTAGCCGAGAAGATTCTCTCAATAATAGAATAACACGGAATAAGCGAACCCCCGCAGAAAACTCTGCGGGGGTCATTTCGTCATTTCTTATTTTGCCTTGAGCTCTCTCTCAAGCCAGATGCTGCCTGTTTCAAGGGCGCTGTAAAGCCCCTTGCGCTCAGCCTTCTTGATTATCTTATCCTTGAGCTTGGTGATAGCCGGATCGGTCTTGAAGAGCTGAAGGTTAATCTTATCGGCAACCTCCACTCCCTGAAGCTCGCGGGTGGAAACAATCTGCATTATGGCGACAACGGGCTGATCCATATAGCCGTAATAGATGGTGTTTCCGCTCTTGACGAGGGGCTTGCCTTTATACATCAAAAATTCCTGTGACATCTGAATTCTCCTGTTGATTATTTGATACCGAGATATGTTTTTACCATCGCCTGAAGCAACTCGTCTCTGTCAAGCCGTCTGACGAGAGAGCGGGCGTTGTTGTGGGTGGTGATATAAGTGGGGTCTTCGGACAGAATGTAGCCGACTATCTGGCTGATGGAATTATATCCCTTTTCGTTGAGCGCCTCATAGACAGTCTGAAGCGTCTTTCTCATCTCTGTTTCGTTTTCTTCTTTGATTGAGAATTTAATAGTCTTGTCGGTCATATTATCCCTCCTGTCTTTACAACTATATTATACCTTGAAACATATCATTTTACAAGAGTTTTTTTATTAACGCGTTCAAGCCCTGAGAGCAACGCCGATATCCGAAAGATTTGAGAGGATGGCGTCAATGAATTTCTGAACTTCCTCCATCTCGAGAGTTCTGTCCATAGCGACGAAATTGAAGCGCACGGTGATGCTCTTAATGCCCAGTCGCTCAAAAGTATCGATAACCCTGACGCTCTCGAGCTCGGCGATATTTTCGCTCTGCCAGCATTTCTCGAGCTCCGAGAATCTGATTTCACCGGGAAGCAGGAGCGAGAGGTCATAATAAATCGACTGCATCGAGCTCTTCTCGCTGAATTCTATCGAAGAAGCGCTTATCGCGTTGAAGGTATTCATATCAAATTCGACGGCGACAACGCTGCCGGTCTTGTCAAACTTGACCCTGTTAACGGGATGAAGGGCGCATACGGTGCCGAATTCAACGCCGTCAAGAGATATAACTGCGGTATTCTTCGGATGCTGCCACGCCTTAACGGACTGAGCCTTTGCGAAAGAGGGGTTCTTCTGCTTAATCTCGCGGGCAATGCAGGTCGCCATTTCGACCGCCTTCAGATAGAGGGACTTCTCGTCGGCTGTCTTGCTGTAAAGGACGATGCCGAGATGCTTTCTCTCGTTGGCCGTGCCGTCAGCTCTGATTCCGTCGGCGACTCTGCCGATTTCGAATACGCCGTATTCGTCGGCGAAATCCTTGTTTTCGCTCGAAATCACAAGCAGCGTCGGGAGCATCGAATTCCTGAGATTGCCGTTTTCGGAATTCTCAATATTGAGTACCTTGACGTTATCCTCAACCTCGATGCCGAGCTTCTTGAATTTCCTGCCGTCCTGCCAGACGTAGGAATGAACCTCGTGCAGAGAATACTTCTTGACGAGAATATCTTTTATCTCCTCATCCTCAAACCTGCCGTAATCGTGATGGACGGGCTTTAGCGGGCTCTTGGTGGTGGTAATCATGAAGTTGTCATAGCCGTAGATTCT
>CACZTQ010000073.1 GCA_902784155.1 Oscillospiraceae bacterium | reverse complement strand
TTGAGCCAGTTCCACGCGTCGGGATTTGTCAGGTCAACCATCGCCGCGGGGAAGGTCGTTATCGTGACGTAGTAATCCCCGCCGTCTTTGTTTTTGACGCAGTAGCCCTTTTCGCTCGCTTCCTTATAGAGAGGCTTCTCGATGGCGAGGAACGGGTTGCAGTAGCCCAGGACTTTTATATCCTTCTCGCCAAGGTCGGCAATCGCCTTATCGAGACCGGGGTAAAGCTCTCTGTCCCACTCCCAGTTCCACATAAGCTGTTTGCCGAAGGCGGTTATGCGCCTGCCCTCCCAGTCCTGAATCCAAACGCCGTTGACCTTCATCCCGTGAGCGAGGCAGTTCTCAACCTTTGAGAGCATTATATCCGTGCCGCCCTGGATGCCGAGAATCGCGCCGTCATAAACCCAGTCGGGAAGCTCCGGCTGTCTGCCGAGCAGGGCTGAGAGCTCCTCGATAACCTGCTCAAAGGTGTCTCCGAAGCCGATTGTGAAATTATCGATGCTGTCGATTTTAAGCGTATGATATCCGGGGTTGGTGAAATCAAACTCGCATCTCGACGTTGTCAGGGAATGGAAGAAATATTTATTGCTCGAGAGGAAGGTCGGCTGCGCGTAATATGTTTCGTAATTCGAAAACTTCTGCTTTTTATCCGCGATGTTGAGGCCGAGCTTTATCTTGAGATATTTCTTTGAGAGCATTTTGGCATTCTGATGCTCCGCCACCCAGACATTGACCTTCTGACCGCGAAGGTCAAACTCGCTGAAGGTCTCGCCCGTGCCGTAAACGTGCTCGTCCTCGCAGGCGGGAATCGTGAAAATCATGCGGTTATAGGCGTCGAGCCCGTGAACCTCCGCGTCAAGGCGGTTGCCCGTGACGGAGAGTATGACTCTGCCCTCGGCGAGAGCTATATCGGCAATGTTATCGTTGAAGGTTATTTTTTTGACCTTGAGGGGCTTGTCAACATAGGTCGTCTCTTTGATGGTGAAGCTGCCGCGTGTCATCGAATAATCGTTTTTGCCGTAGCCCGCGCGAAGAAGCTCCACTCCCGGGTGAATGCTGTAAACACATCTTCCGTCCCTGAGCAGCCGCAGGGTACTGCCGTCAAAATCAAACTGAATCATAGGCATATTACCTCATAATAACTTATTATTATATATATTATACTATTTTCAGAATAAATGCAACAAAAGAATAAAGACAAAAAAGTCCGCAGGAAAAATCCTGCGGACCGTAAAATCATTTATGATTTCAGATTTCGCTCTTCTTGGTCTTGACAACGGCTACTGTGCCCGCGATAAGAGCAAGAACCGCAAAAGCGGGGACTGCCGCGCTGCTGCCGGTGTTGGGAACTCTGGAGCTGACAGGAGCTGCCTTCTTGGTTGTCTTGGCGCCTGCGTTGCCCTGCTTGGCAGTGGTCTCGGGACCGTCGTAAATAGCTGTCTGGCCTTGGGGGAGAGTAACGATTTCGGCGTCATCGGCCTTGGTGCTGTTGGGGAGAGTGGTGGCGGGCTTTGTGGAAAGCTTTGCGATTTCGCTCTGGATTTCCGCAAGTCTGCTTGAAGCTTCCTTCGCAGCCTTATCTGCGGCTTCTTTATCAGCCTTCTGGCTTGCCGAAGTAGCCTCGTCGGCTCTTCTGGGGTCGAGAGTTGTCGCCTGTTTTGTGGTGGGTGCGGCTGTTGTTGTGGGAGCTGCTGTAACTTCGGGAGCTTTTGTTGTTGTTTCGGGGGTGACTTCAGCCGCGAAAGCCGCGATTGAAACGGTAAGCAGCGCCGCAACTGTAAGCAGAAGAGCTATAACAACTGAAACTGACTTCTTCATGAGTAATATCTTCCTTTCAACTTGTTTGATTGTTGCTTATTATTACATAACAAACCGAGTATATTTTAATGTCAAAAACACATTTTGTCAAGAGAAAATTACCCGGACTCTTAAATAAACAGGAAAAAGGCAGGCCGGCGGATATAAATCCGGTGCCATCCGGCCATGCCCTGTCCGGGCGTTGCCGCCCGTCTGCCGTTCTTTTTTGTCCCCTTTTTTCTGCTCTTGGTGCGATCTGCAGAATTATTTTTCAAGGATTTCCGAAACCGACACGGCAGTGACGCGGTTTGCGGAAACCACATAGAAGCTGTCGCCCGAAATCAGGCATATATCCTTGCCTGTTCCGTCATAAACATAGGGCGCGGGGTAGGATGAGAATACGCCGCTGCCCGCGGTGTTGAAGAGAAGGTATCCCTTTCTGCCGCTTATTGTCACGGGCACAGCGCATACGCCGCTGCCCGATACAATCATTTCTCTGCCTGTATCCGAGGTGATGGACTTGCTGTCAAGATTGAATGAAACCATGCTTCCGTTTTTGCCGGCCACGGTCCACGCGGATTTGCCGTGTGAATCGGGGGCGCTCTCCGAGACGAGCAGAGCATCCGATTCGAATATCTTGCAGCCGTCGGTGAATGCCGTCTCCGAAGCGGTTACGGTGATTTCGCCCGAGCTGTTGTATTTGACAATATACATTCCCGAGGTGCCTCTGACGGCAACGCGTCCGTCAAGGGCGTAAACCTCTCTGACCTCTCCGGGACAGAAGTCCTCCGCTCCGCCGAATTCGCCTCCGCCCGGCTTTATGAGCGCGAGATTATTGCTTCTGCCGGCGGAAATCACGGCGGCTGTCACGCCGTCATTCATAACCGCCATATCGGAGACTCTGCCGTGAACCGTATGGCTTTCGGAAAGAGTCAGGCCGTTTCCGTCAAGGGCGAATACGCACACGTCGCTGAGAGTCTCGCCCGTCTGCGCGTCGTCATAGGTGCAGGATGCGTAGAGGTCCGAGCGGCTGAATGAGAAGCAGCCGAGCTTCCCGTGAACCTTCGCTCTGACAAAGTCGGAATTGAGATTGTCCGCGTCCGTTACCGAGATAATGGTGTAATAGGGCGAGGTCTCGTGGATTTCGAGAACGCTGTCATCCGCGCTTCCCTCGGCTCCGTTGACCGAATAATCGGGAGGATTGCCGTTGGTGCGGGTGGCAAGGCAGATTTTTCCGCCGCTGAGCGAAAGGAATTCGCAACTGCCCTTCTGGTAATACTCGCGCACAAGCGCGGGCGCGGCTTTATTTGAAACATCAAAGAATTTAATGAGAACTCCGGAATCGTGGTTTTTGTAAACCGCCGTGAGAACGTTGTTGCAGATTGAGATTTCGTCGCATCTGCCGCCGAGTCTGACCGGGTTTTCGCCGACTCTCTCGAGAGTGGAGAGAGAAACTATGTCGATATAGCTCACGGAGTCAATTCCGATACATCTGTAAATATAGCTTCCGTCGGTTACGGCAAACTCCGTATCGGGCAGCACGGGCAGCGCGCCCGCGATTTTTGCCGAGGGAATTTCCTGCTCCGCGGTGAGGGTGGTGGGCTCGGGATTTGTCTCGGGCTCGGTTGAGCCGTCATTCTTTTCGCCCTTTGAGGCCTGCCCGTTCTTTTCGGAGGCCTTCGTGCCCTGTGTATCCGTCTTCTTTGAAACGGTTTTCTTTAATTCGTTCAGGATATGAAACTCTATTTTTTCGGGTGACATCTCTTCGCCCGCGAGATTATTCTGCCTGGTGAGCACCGAAATCTCTCTTCTCGCGTTGAAGAGGAGCGCTGTCATAACTATAAGCACTACAGCTGCGGCTACTGAGATAATGCTCTTCACCGCCGCCATCGCCCGCTCTGTCTTACGGCGCTTTTCGTCAACCGGGGACAGAGGCCTTATATCTGCAACCTGATTCGCCTGAGCGGATTTGAGCATCGCCGTGATGCTCTCCGTGCTCAGAGACCGGGGCAGCTCGGTATTGAGCGCTTCCCTGCGGAATTCTCTGTTTATGGATTCAAGTATTATTTTTTCTTTATTATCCATTACCTCAGCTCCCCCTTCCTTCAAGTTTGTTTTTAAGCTTCGCAAGAGCCCTTGAGTATTTTGAACGGACCGTTGCGTGAGAAATGCCGAGTGTTTCGCTTATCTCGAGGCTTCCTATGCCCGAGACCGCCCTCATCATGACAATCTGTCTCTCATCGGGCGAGAGGACCGACATCGCCTGCTCGAGCTCCATGCCGAGCTCAATCTGCTCCATCCAGCCCGAGTCGCTTTCGAGGAAATCCGCCTGCTCCGTCAGGGGCAGGTCGTTGTTGAAATCCCGGTAGTGCTTCCTGCACGAAACATTCAGAATCTTGAAGAGCCATCCTTTGAATGATTCCGCCTTGCGCAGATTCGGCAGGCTTTTGAACGCTTCGAGCACCGCGTCCATAACGGCGTCCTCCGCCGCGTCGGGATTGCCGACAACTATGCAGGCATAGCGGTACATTTCATTTTTATACAGAGAGTAGAGCTCGCCGAATGCGTCGGCATCTCCTCTCTGCGCGGCAAGTACGCAAGCACGTATATCTGTGCTCAAATCTGTCTCCCCACTTTCAGCCGTCCACCTATAAGTGTGCGGTCTATATGGATTTTGTTGCATTAAATTCAAAATTTATTAAAAAATTTCAAAAAACTATTGTCTTGATGCCGATGTTTATGTATAATAAACGCATTGTTATACTGTGGCTGTATGGCCATTTCGAAAGGTGTGGTAACATGCTCGGCAAGTATGTCAGAGTAAGGGTCACATGCCCCGTCCACTCCGTAAACAGTCAATTCGGGTTTACATATCAGCTGAATTACGGCTTGATTGAAGGTAAAAAAAGATTTGATAATATTAAATACGGAGCATATATAATGGGAATAGACCACCCGGTCAGGACCTTTGACGGGAGGGTAATCGCTTATATCGAGCCTCTCGACGGTTCCGCGCCGTTTTATGCGGTCGCTCCCAAAAGCATGAAATTCATTCTCAATCAGGTTGAGGACGCTCTCTCTTTTGTCACCGGCATAGACGCGTGTAAGATAAGCTGCCTCTATGAGCGCTCCTGCGGAGCGATTGTTTACCGCTTCATCAACGGCGGTATCAGATACCTGCTCATCAAAAACAGGCGCTCTTCAAACTGGGGCTTCCCCAAGGGGCACGTCGAGAGAGGCGAAACAAACGAACAGACCGCCATACGCGAGGTGCTTGAAGAAACGGGCATCCATATAAAAATCCTGCCCGGTTTTTCCCACAAGGCGGAATACACCATCCACGGCAACGTCGAAAAGAGCGTCACCATCTATCTTGCAAAGACGGACGATGTCCAGACCGTCATCCAGCGCGAAGAAATCGAGGACTATGTCTGGCTCGATTTCAACAAGGCCATGGATACCCTTAAATTCATAAACGACAAAAACATTCTCAGACACGCCAGGGAATACCTTATCAAAGCGGGCATTGCCGGCGGGGAAGAAGAAAATACGGATTAAAAAAGGCGGCTTATTGCCGCCTTTTTTTATTCTTCTGCGGGAGCTTCCTGCACGGCAGGAGGCGCTGTGGGTTCCGGGGCTTCCGTAACCGCGGGAGGCGCCGGGGGCTCGGTGACCGGAGGGTCTGTTACCGGCTCGACGGGTCCGGTCGGAACCTCAACGTCGGCCTCTGAGGGAAAAAAACGCGATGTCTCTCCCCCGGAATCATTCTGACGCGACTGCGCCTTATCGCGCACCGATGAGAGTCTGTCGCGAAGGCCTGTCGTGGTTTCGCCGTTGCTGTCCGTATAAGATCTCGTCCACGGAATCAGCCTGCGGCTCGTGGTCTCATAGCTGTTTGTGGTGCCGTAGCGGTAGGAATAATACCCTCTCGTGGAGTAATTCCCCGTTGAGGCGGGGGTGCCGTTTGCCATCTCAACAGGCGAAACGTGATCCGCGCCGATTTCTATATTGGTGTTGCCGTAGAGCGCGAGCTGTACCTCGCGCGCCGCAAGCGAATAATCGACAATCCAGACAAACACGTGGCCCGAATAGGTGGCGAAGTTGTTGACGGCGGTCCTTGCCTCCTCGCTCGGCTCGACTATACCCTCTATTTCGTAATTCTGCCAGCCGCCGCTGAGCGCCTGGGTGCCGAGGGAAACAATCTCGCCCGTCCTGTAATTCGTGGTTATATAGGGCAGGAAGGTCTCGATGAGATTGTTTATATCGCTTATCGACGAGGCCTTGACCTTCTTTATCGCCGCGCTGATGACGTTTCTCTGCCTGCGTGTTCTCTCTATATCGCTGTCAAGCTTTCTGATTCTCGCGTAGATGAGCGCCCTCTCGCCGTTGAGGTGAACGCTCTCGCCCGCCGTGAAGCCCTTGGGCTTCGTGGTGCGGTTCATGAAATCGGCCTCCGCCTGCGTTATCGGAACATCGATACCGCCGAGCAGGTTTATCGCCTTGGCGAAGGATTTGAAGTTGACCGAAACATAGTGGTCGATTTTGATTTTCAGATCATCGGAAAGGACCTGCATAAGCTTTGAGGCGCCGCCCCAGGCGTAGGCGGAGTTGATTTTATCGTATCTTTCCTCGCCGTTGATATTCATATAGGTATATGAATCCCTCATAATCGAGCAGAGGGTGATTTTTTTGGTCTTGGTGTTGATTGAGGCAATCATCATCGTATCCGAGCGAAGGAAGGTCTCGCCCTCCGTCCCGTCCGCGCCGATGAGCAAAACGTTGATGACGTTTTTGCTGTAAAGCTTGTCGCCGCCGTTGGTCGCCCAGTTTCTGGAATAATCCTTGATTGACGAGGCGCCCACATCCGAAATGGCGGCAAACGAGAGATTCTCGTCAACCTCATAATCGTCGGCAAAAGTCACATCGGGGTTGCCCGAGTCGCCCGCCTCATACTTGATGAGGTTGAGCAGCTTGCGCAGATAAGCGCTGCCCATAGCGAGCACGATAAGACACAGGCACAGCACAACCCCGAGTATCGCTTTGAGGTTGCGCTTGTGATTTCTCATGAAAAAAATTTTGATTTTTTCGAAGAAGTATGAAACAGACTCCTTGAAGCCGCTGGGCTTGCTGCTGCTGGATACGTCTTCGTATTTTTCTTTTTTAGACATATCTGCTCCGGATAATCAGAATTCTTTTGGGTTTGTCTGCTCTATGCGGTCATTATATCATAACCGCGCGCAAAAGTATATGAAAAAGTTGACAATAATTTTTTAACAAAAATAGAAATTATCTGCCGAGGATTTCGCCCGTGGCCGTGTTGATGACCGACTGATAGACCGCCACCATCGTCGGGGAAATGAATTTGTCGAGATGAAGCGAGCCGAAAAACCAGCGTCTGTATGTGCAGGCAACGGAGAGCTCCTCGAGATAGGTGTTGAGACCGTTGACCGCTGTTGACTCCTCATCCTTGAGGTTGAGGAAGCTCTTGACCTTGACCGGCGGCTCGTGCGTGAATATGTAGTCTATCCTGCAGTTGAGCGCCTCAAGGCGGTTTGCGCCCTCCATCATCTCATCGCGGGTGGGGAATTCGTCCTTTGACCAGGCGTTTTCCTCAAATCTTATATCTATGTCGGGGCTCTCGCCGCCGCCCATGGTGAAATAGGTGATATTGTCTATTTTGAAAATCTGCCCTCTCATAAGATGCAGGATGTTATCCGCAACCTTATGCACCTTTCCGCCCTGCCAGACGGTGACGGGCAGGGAATTGAGAGTTTCAAAATTCTCATGGGTGCCGTCTATGAAGCAGACCGTAAATTTCTTTTTGGAAATCTTTTTGAGATTCTTCTGCTCCTGCTTGCTGTTATCCCAGACAAAGCCGAAATCCCCGCACACCACAAGCACATCGCCCTTTTTGAGCTGCCTGAGCGCAGGGTCGTCAAATCTCGAAATATCTCCGTGCATATCTCCGGTGACATATACCATAATAATTCTCCGTTATCTGCCTATTATCGCCCCGAGCAGGCCGTATGACAGGACCGACATTATCAGGTCC
>CACZTQ010000072.1 GCA_902784155.1 Oscillospiraceae bacterium | reverse complement strand
TTCGGGATGGGAACGGGTGGACCCTCAATGTCATCAACACCAACTGAAAAACGTTCGGCGTTTTTCTGAATGCTCACATATTATAATACCCGTTTTTCGATTTGTCAAGTGTTTTTTTATTATTTTCAGGAATCATTTTCAGCGGAGGTGGCCGTCGCGCTCGCGAAGGCCGTTTCGCTCGCCGTCGCGGCAGGCTCCTCCTGCTCCGCGGGCATCTGACCCGCTGGGTAAATCACGCCGTTATCGTCAATCTCAACCTTGTTATACGGCGGGTAGCCTTCGAGCTCGTCATACATTTTTCTCTGCGCGGCGGCGTCCGAAATATAATGCACCTCGCTGTATTCCTGCCTGCCGGGCACGATTGACGAGACTATCCCCTTCTCGCTGATTGTCAGCTTATAGAGGGCGGTGTAGATGTTCCTCGTGTTGAACCAGAAGTTTCCGAGGCTGTAAACGACCGGCGCGCCTTTATAGAATTCAAACCCCTGCAGGATGTGAGAGTGATTTCCGACAACCGCGTCAGCGCCCGCGTCAATCCACTTTTTGCTGTTTGCCTGCTGGGCGTTTGTGAGCGCCGTCGTGTTTTCAAGCCCCCAGTGAGGGAAGACTATGACATAGTCGCTCTCCGCCTTCGCCTTCCTGATTGCCTGAGTCATTCTCTCGCCGTTGTCGTACGAGCCCATTATTCCCTCGGAATTCTCTGTCGCGACGGGCGTTTTTATCGGGGATTCGACTCCGCAGCAGGCAAGGTATGCGACCTTGTATCCGTTAATCAGGAATGTCGCGGGCTTTGACGCCTCTTCGATATTCATACCCGCTCCGACATAGGGAATGCCTGCGTCGTCAAGGGTTTTGATTGTATCTACAAAAGATTCGTAGCCGTAATCGTAGGCGTGATTGTTTGCGAGCGAGACGAGGTCAACGCCGTTGTCTTTGAGATATTTCACGTTTTCGGGTTTCGCGCGGAAGGTGTATCTCTTGCCGGGCGTGGGAGTGCCTCTGTCGGTGTAGGGGAATTCGTTGTTTATCAGCATTATATCCGCCTGACGCATCTCTCTGCGGAAGGTTTCGTCAATGCAGTCGTTGACTCCGCCCGGCAGAGTGTTGGCGTGAGTCATAACATAGCCCGTCTCGGTGAAATTTATATCGCCCGTGAAGCCGAGCACGAAGCTCTCCTTCCCGTTTGAGCCGAGGTCTTTGCTCCGGCGGGTGACGGCCTTATCCTCATAGGCGTTGAGCGTGTAGCCGGTCACCGAGCGGAAGGTCTTGCCGTCATATTCTTTGGATTCAACCGCGTCGCTGAGCTTTTTGAGGTCGCCTTCGTCGAGCGTGCGCAGGAGCGACACGGTAACCTCTTTGCCCTCGAGGGCCGTGAGCGCCGCGCCGAGTCTCTCAAAGTCAAAAGAGGAATTCTGCGCGTTTTCCGCTTCGGCAACTGTGTCCGGGGAAGAATCCGTGATTGTGGGAATCTGCAGCATCGCACGGTGGACTATCACGCCCGAGAGAGCGAGAATCGCGGCGAATACCACACAGATGGTAATGAGAATATCTCTTTTTTTCATCCGCTTACTCCTCAAGAGCCGACAGCGCGTTTGCTATGCGCTCAAGATCGGCCTTGTCATAAAAGGCTATTTCGAGAGTGCCCGATTCCTTTTTGCCTGCCGTGACAACTCTGGCCTTCCTCGAAAGAGAATTTGATAAGGCCAGTTCCACCATATCAAAATAGCTGTCTCTTCTCTTCGCGCCCGCGGTCTTGGGCTTCGCTGTCTTTGAGTAGGTTTTGACGAGCTTCTCGGCCTCTCTGACAGAGAGACCCTTCGCAGCGATGAGCTCCGCCGCGGAGATTATATCCTCTTCTTTTTCAAGGCCCGCAATCGCCTTGGCGTGGCCCGCCGAGAGCGTACCGTCCGCTATCATGGCGATAACCTTTTTGGGGAGCTTGAGAATTCTCAGAGAATTTGTGACGGCGGTGCGGGATTTACCGACTCTCTGCGCCGCCTCCTCCTGGGTGAGCTTGTATTTCTCAATCAGCTCGCTGAATCCGTTTGCCTCCTCGACGGGGTTGAGATTCTCTCTCTGCAGATTCTCTATCAGCGAGATAACGCTCGCCTCTTCGTCCGTCAGGGATTTTATAATAACGGGGACTTCGGTGAGACCTGCGAGCCTTGAAGCTCTCCAGCGCCTCTCCCCTGCTATGAGCTGATATCCGCCCGTAGGCATCGGGCGCACAAGCAGCGGCTGCAGAACGCCGTGAGCCGCTATCGAATCCGCGAGCTCGGAGATCGCGGTGTCGTCAAAATTCTTTCTCGCCTGCGCCTTGTTGGGCTCTATTTCGCTTATTCTGAGCATAATGCTGCCGGAATTGCCGGCATCCTCTGTTGAATTGTCACGCAGTAATGAGTCGAGCCCCTTGCCGAGCCCCTTTTTTCTTTCAGCCATAATACCCTCCCGTTTTACTGTTTGCTGAGGAATTCCTCGGCAAAGTCTTCGTATGCCTTGGCGCCTTTTGAAGATTTATCGTAGTAGAGAACGGGCTCGCCGAAGCTCGGTGCCTCCGAGAGCCTGACGTTTCTCGGTATAAACGTTGCGTAAACTTTTTTGGGGAAGCACTTCTTGACCTCATCGACAACCTGCTGAGTCAGATTCAGCCTGCCGTCATACATTGTGAGAAGCACACCCTCTATATCTATATATGGATTATACAAGCGCTTGACCGTTCTTACCGTCGCTATGAGCTGTGAGAGGCCTTCGAGCGCGTAGAATTCGCATTGAATCGGCACTATGAGTGTCTGCGAGGCGCAAAGGCAGTTGAGCGTCAGCAGACCGAGTGACGGTGGGCAGTCAAGGATAATATAGTCGTAGTCATCGCTCACGAGCGCGAGAGTGTTTCTCAGGCGGCTCTCTCTTCTCTCCATTTCTGCCAGCTCTATCTCCGCGCCCGCAAGGTCCATCCCCGAAGGGATTATCGAGACGTTTTTGAATTTCGTTTCTATTATCGCGTCCTTTGCCGGGCAGTTGCCGACGATTATATCATAGGATGTGTTTGCCGTATCTCTCTTGTTGATACCGTAGCCGCTTGTCGTGTTTCCCTGCGGATCGACATCCACAAGCAGGACTTTTTTGCCTTTGTTGCCCAGAGAAGCGGTGAAATTGACGGCTGTTGTAGTTTTGCCTACCCCGCCCTTCTGGTTTACGATTGCTATTGTTTTCGCCAAAATTATCTCTCCCAAAATGAATTTAAAAGGATTATAACACACCTTTTTATAAAATAAAAGACTTTTTTGTATTTTGAATGTTCCACGTGGAACATCCCGGGCATACATAATGTTTCACGTGGAACAAAAAAAGAGACCGTCAGAGCGGTCTCTTGAGTATCTGTCCGTATTGACGGGGATATTTTTTATCCGTCTCCCCTGTTTTGCGTATCGCAATCAGTTTTCTTTCAAATCCGTCCGAAAGCGATATGTCCGCGATTCCCTCAAGCATCGCGCCGAGAATTGCGAACGCGTTTCCTGAGTCCGCAAGCTCCTCCTCCGCCTTTGCGCCCTTCATCGAAATGAAAGCGCCTCCCCTTTTCACAAACGGCAGACAAAGCTCGCTGAGCACATTGAGCGAAGCGACCGCCCTCGAAACGGCGTAATCGAAGCTCTCTCTGAAATTCCTCTCGCGCGCAAGAGCCTCCGCTCTGCCGGCGTATGTTTCCGCTTCGAGACCGAGCTCGTTCAGCACTGAGTTTATAAAATCGATTTTCTTTGCCGTCGAGTCAATAAAGGTCAGCTTCAGGTCGGGCCGCATTATAAGCAGCGGGATTCCCGGGAATCCGGCGCCCGTGCCTATGTCCGCTATCTTCGCGCCCTGCGGTATGCCGAGAGTCAGAATGCTCACGCTGTCGGCGAAATGCTTGACGGCTATACCGTCCGCGTCCGTGACGGCGGTGAGATTCATCACCTTATTCTTTTCGGTCAGCACTCTCGCGTAGGCCTCAAATCTATCGGCCGCCCCGTCGGGTACGGCGAGATTCATCTTTTCTGTTTCCGAGAGAAACAGTTCCCGGTTAAAGAACATCTCTTCTGTTCCTTTCAAGCCAGATTGTAAGAACATTTATATCAGCGGGAGAAACGCCCGAGATTCTGCCTGCCTGCCCTACGGTTTCGGGCTTCACCTTTGAGAGCTTCTCTCTCGCTTCAAGCCGCAGGCCTTCGATTGAGGAGTAATCGATTCCGTCGGGAATCTGCTGAACCTCAAGCCGTTTCATCTCGTTTATCTGCGCCTGCTGTCTTTTTATATATCCCTCATATTTTATATCAATCTCAACCTGTTCGAATATTTCAGCGGGCAGGTCGGGTCTGCAGGGGTCGAAATCCCGGAGCAGCTCATAGTCAACGAGAGGTCTTTTGAGAAGCTCCGACATTTTCATACCCTTTTCAAGCGGAGATGTTCCGCGTGAAACAAGAGCCGAATCGAGAGCTTCCGTCTTTTTGATTGAAACGTTTTTTACCCTTTCGGCTTCCTCTTCTATGAGGCGGAGCTTTTCTCTGAAGGCGGCATAGCGCTCCTCGGATATGAGACCGGCCTTGTAGCCGTATTCCGTTAAGCGGCGGTCCGCGTTATCCTGTCTGAGGATAAGACGGTATTCCGAGCGGCTCGTCATCATACGGTAGGGGTCGTTGCAGCCCTTCGTGACAAGGTCGTCAATCAGGGTGCCGATATAAGAAGTCGTTCTGTCGAGAATCATCGGCTCTCTGCCGAGGATTTTGAGCGCGGCGTTGACTCCCGCAACAAGCCCCTGCGCCGCGGCCTCTTCATATCCGCTTGAGCCGTTGAACTGCCCCGCGCCGTAGAGACCGGGGAAATCCTTGAATTCAAGAGTCTGCCTGAGAGCGAGGGGATCGACGCAGTCATACTCGATGGCGTAGGCAGTGCGGAGAAACTCCGCTTTTTCGAGGCCGGGTATGCTGTGCACGATTTTCAGCTGAATATCCTCGGGCATGGAGGAGGAGAGCCCCTGAAGATACATTTCGTCCGTTTTCATCCCGCAGGGCTCAACGAATATCTGATGACGCTCTTTTTCGGAGAATCTGACTATCTTATCCTCGATGCTCGGGCAGTATCTCGGACCGACGCCGTCGATTTTACCCGAGAAGAGGGGAGAGCGGTCAAGATTATCGAGAATGATGCGCTTTGTCTCCGCGCCCGTAAATGCTATATAGCAGGGCTGCTTGTTCTCAACGCCGTATTTTTCCGAAAAAGAAAATTGCGTTATTTTCTCATCGCCGTACTGCGGCTCGAGCGCTTCAATATCAACGCTTCTGCGGTTTACGCGCGGGGGAGTTCCCGTTTTGAATCTCCTGGTCGGAACGCCGAGCTTTTTAAGACAGGCGGCGAGCTTTGTCGCGGGGAACATCCCGTCAGGTCCGCTTTCGTAAGAGACATCGCCCACATAGACCTTGCCCGCGAGGAAGGTGCCCGTTGCGATTATGACCGCCTTCGCGCGGTGAATAGCCTCAAGATGGGTGGTGAGCACCCATTCGCCGTCTTCAAAATATAAATCGGTGATTTCCGCCTGTTTGAGATACAGGTTTTCCTGCCTTTCGAGCACGCCCTTCATATAATCGGAATAGGCGCGCCTGTCTATCTGCGCCCTGAGCGAATGCACGGCGGGGCCTTTTCCGAGGTTGAGCATCCTCGACTGAATCGTGTTTTTGTCTGCGGCTATGCCCATTTCGCCGCCGAGCGCGTCAATCTCCCTGACGAGATGGCCTTTTGAGGTGCCGCCGATTGAGGGATTGCAGGGCATATTCCCGACCCAGTCGAGATTGATTGTGAAGACAGCGGTTTTACAGCCGAGCCTCGCTCCCGCGAGACCGGCCTCGATTCCGGCGTGACCCGCGCCTATGACGGCTATATCGAAATTTTCGGAGTTATATTTCATAAGTGTGATCACACACCTTTTTGATTTTTTCCTGCAGAGCGAGGAAATCCTCAAGGGCGAGGCCCTTGTTATTCGGGTTTCTCAGCAGAGCGGCGGGGTGGAAGGTGCCCATAAAGAGGATTCCGCCCTTCTCAATGAACTGGCCGTGCTGAACGGTGACCTTGAAATCCTTTGAAATAAGGCGCATGGCGGAAATCCGCCCGAGACACACCATTATTTTGGGGCGGATGAGTCTCGTCTGCTCGCGCAGCCAGTCAATGCAGCAGTTGAGCTCCTCGTCGCTCGGGTCCCTGTTTTCGGGAGGGCGGCATTTGACCATATTCGCTATGTAGATATTCTTATGCCTGTCAAGCCCGATATGCTCAAGATATTTGTCGAGCAGCTGTCCGCCTCTGCCGACAAACGGCTCGCCCTTCATATCCTCGTTATATCCGGGGCCCTCGCCCACAAACATTACCTCCGCCTTCTCGTTTCCGACGCCGAAGACAAGGTTGTTCCTGGTCTCGCACAGCCCGCACTTCCTGCAGGCGGAGCATTCTTTTTTAAGCGATTCAAAGTCTTTATACATTCCCGTTCCTCTTCTCAAAAATTCGCGCGGAAAACTCCGCGTCCCTCTTTATCTGATTGCCGAGAGCCTCGGCTGAATTGAATCTCATCTCATCGCGGATGCGATCGAGAATCCTGATTTCTATATTCTGCCCGTAAAGGTTGCCGTCGAATCCTATGATGCAGGTTTCGCTTCTCAGGTCGTTATCCTCAAATGTCGGGCGGATTCCGATATTCGTCACCGCCGGATACTCTTTCCCGTCAATCACCGCGATTGTGGCGTAAACGCCGAACGCGGGAACGCAGAAGCCCTCGGGAAAATACTGGTTGATGGTCGGCGCTCCCATAAGACGGCCCCTGTGAAATCCGCTTTTTACAACGCTTCTGAAGGCGAATTCACAGCCGAGCATCTCATTGGCCCTTTTAATGTTGCCGTTTCTTATCGCGTCTCTTATCCTCGACGAGCTGACGGGGCCCGCGCCCGAGCAGACGAGCGGGACGGCGAGAAATTCAATCCCGCGCGCTTCACACAGGGAGGCGAGCAGGCCGCAGTTTCCCGAGCCGTTTTTGCCGAATGTATAGTTTTCGCCGCAACAGACAAATTTCGCGCCGAGCCTGCCGATGATTATTTCATCAAAGAATTCTTCGGGGGAGAGCTGATATATTTCTGAAAAAGAAATATATTCAACCCCGGCGCCCATTTCTCGGATTCTCTCTTCCCTGAGGTCCTCCTGCAGAATCACGGCGGGGGAGGAGCCCGTCAGAGTGAGCAGCGGATGGCTGTCAAAAAGCATAACTAAAGGAATAAGCCCGCGCTCTTTTTTTGAAAGAGTGCAGGCAATAACAGCTTTATGACCTTTGTGCAGGCCGTCAAACGTGCCCAGTGCCACCGCGGTATCAGTCATTTGTTATTTCTTCCTGAATTGTTGTTTCATTCTCTGCTCTTTTGAGAGAATTCTCTTCCTCAGACGGAGCGATACGGGCGTGACCTCAAGCAGCTCGTCATCCTTGATGAATTCCATACACTGCTCAAGGCTGAGGGTGCTCGGCGGCACAAGGCGCAGCGCGTCATCCGAGCCGGAGGCGCGGGTGTTCGTGAGATGTTTGAGCTTGCAGACGTTGCAGGTCACATCCTCGTTTTTGGCGCATTCGCCGATTATCATACCCTCATAGACGTCAACGCCGGGGCCTATGAAAAGGCGGCCTCTGTCCTGAGTGTTGAAAAGTCCGTAGGCGGAGGAGACGCCCGTTTCGTGAACCACGATTGAGCCTCTCTCCCTCGTCATTATATCGCCCTTCCAGGGCTCGTAGCCGTCAAAGAGCTGGTTCATTATACCGTTTCCGTTTGTGTCCGTAAGGAATTCGGAGCGGTAGCCGATAAGACCTCTTGACGGGA
>CACZTQ010000071.1 GCA_902784155.1 Oscillospiraceae bacterium | reverse complement strand
CTTTCGCCGAGGAGCTTCTCGAAGGCCTCGAGGAGATTGACTGGCCCGAATCCACCAAGGATATGCAGCGTCACTGGATAGGAAAGAGCACCGGCGTCGAGGTCGATTTTGACATCGTCGGCGGAGGCAGTTTCTCAATATACACCACCTGTATCGAAACCATCTACGGCATTACTTTTATGGTTCTCGCTCCCGACGGCGACCTTGTCCAGAAGCTTATGCCCCGCATAGAGAATCAGGATGAGGTCAAGGCCTATATCGAGGAGACAATCAAAAAGACGGATATGGACCGCACCGAGCTCAACAAGACCAAGAGCGGCTGCCGTCTCGCGGGCATCAGCGCGATTAACCCCGTAAACGGCAGGGAAGTTCCCGTATTCATCGGCGACTTCGTTCTCGCAAGCTACGGCACGGGCGCTGTTATGGCTGTTCCGAGCCACGACCAGCGTGACTTTGAGTACGCCGTAGTTCACAATATCCCGATGGTTCAGGTTATCGACGGAGCGGATGTTTCGGAGCACGCCTTTGAGAAGGGGGATTATCTCGGAAAAGGCTACAAGCTCATAAACTCCGAAGAATTCACCGGCCTCACCGTTGAGCAGGCAAAAGAGGCCATCACCGTCAAGCTCGAAAAAGCGGGCGTCGCAAGGCGCAAGACCAATTATCACTTCCGCGAGTGGATATTCGCCCGTCAGCGCTACTGGGGCGAGCCCGTCCCCGTTTACTACACGGATGACGGAGAGATTCACGTGCTTGATGACGATGAGCTTCCCCTCGTCCTTCCCGAGCTTGATGACTACAAAGGGAAGAACGGTCAGGCTCCTCTTGAAAACGCCGAGGAGTGGAAATACATAGAAAAAGACGGCGTAAAGGGCAAGCGCGAAACCTCGACCATGCCGGGCTCAGCGGGCTCAAGCTGGTACTATATGCGCTATATCGACCCGCAGAATGACAAGGCAATCGGCGACCCCGAGCTTCTGAAACACTGGCTCCCCGTTGACCTTTATATCGGCGGACCGGAGCACGCCGTAGGCCACCTTATCTATTCGAGAATCTGGAACAGATTCCTCTACAATATGGGCGTGTCGCCCGTAAAGGAGCCCTTCGCGAAACTCGTTCACCAGGGTATGATACTCGGCGCCAACGGTATCAAGATGGGCAAACGTTTCCCCGAATTCGTCGTCAACCCCTCCGATATAGTCCGTGATTACGGCGCCGATACTCTGCGTCTCTATGAGATGTTCATGGGCCCGATTGAGGCCTCAAAGCCGTGGAGCAACCAGGGCGTTGAAGGAGCAAAGAGATTCCTCACCCGCGTGTGGACCTTCTTTACGGATGAATCCAACATCGGCGAAGAAAAGCGCGGCGAGCTTGAGAAGGTTTATAACGTCACCGTGCGCAAGGTCACGGGCGACTATGAATCTCTCGCGTTCAACACGGCAATCAGCCAGATGATGATTTTTGTCAACGCCGTTTATAAAGCAGGCTCCTGCCCGAGAGAATTCGCCGAGGGGCTCATCAAGATGCTCTCTCCCGTCTGCCCGCATATAAGCGAAGAAATCTGGCAGATTCTCGGTCACGGCGACACCATCGCGTTTGAGAGCTGGCCGACTTACGATGAGGCGAAATGCATCGACAACGAAATCGAAATAGCGGTTCAGGTCAACGGCAAGATAAAGTGCAGACTCGTTATCCCCGCGGACGCCTCCCAGGAGGACGCGATAGCCGCGGCTAAGGCGGACCCGGCGGTAGCCAAGGCGCTCGAGGGTATGCAGACAGTCAAGGAGCTTTATGTAAAAGGCAGACTTGTAAATATTGTGGTAAAACCCGTTTAAACTGTTATTTCTTTTAATGTAATTTAACAATTGACAGATTTGAGAGTGTTAGTGTATAATATCTTAAAATTGAAACAGATTATCCCTGTTTTTTAAGTGAAGGGAGTGAAATATAGTGAGCACTGTTAAAGTTAAGGAAGGCGAATCCCTCGAAAGCGCACTCAGAAGATTCAAGAGACAGACTTCAAGAGACGGCGTTATCCAGGAAGTCCGCAAAAGAGAGCATTACGAGAAACCGTCGGTTAAGAGAAAACTCAAGTCCGAGGCAGCACGTAAGCGCAAGCGTAAATAATCACACGCAAATCAGCCCGCAAGGTTAATTCCTTGCGGGCTTTTTCATACTCTCACTTTAAATATACCGGGCTGAGCGCTGACGGCGGACTATATAGCCGACCGCCTTCGCGCCCCTGACAATGTATCTGCCGAGGTTGCCCTTGATTCCGCTGAGGAGCGGCGAGTGAATCTTCACATTCTCAAGGTTTTCTCCGGCGCTGTGAACCGAAATGTTTTCGCCTTCATATACCGAGAGCAGTCCGTCGCTCCCCTCGGCAAACGAGCCGTCGGCAAAAGCGAGCAGCGCCTCAAGCTCTTCCTTCGCGGGCTCGCTCCCCTCAAACGGCAGCAGGCACATAACCGCCCTCTCGCGGCTTCCGTTATAAGACGGCGCGAGGCTCTTTCCCTGCGGGGCTATCAGAGTGTATGTCAGGGGAATCCTGTCATTTGATCTGTTGGGGTGATGCCTCTGGCTTCCGAAAAACGTTCCGAAGGGATTCATCGTAACTCTGCCCCCGGGGCCAAGGCGCATCGGGCAGTATGCCATGGACGAGAGAACATTTCTCGCGTTTGCAAGCAGCAGACCCGCTCTGCCGTCCGTGAGACCGACAAGGCCCGCGCTGAGCTGATTGTTGAAGGAGTCAAGCGACCTGTTGCGCGGGTCCGCCTCGCCGTATGACGAAACGCGAAAGCGCGAAATATCGCCCTCGAAGTTTCTCTTTATAACCGTGACATCGCCCTCGTTTTCAAATCCGAGAGCAAAGGGAACCGCCTCGCTCCACTTCATATCGGTATATCTTCCGAGAGTCGAGTTTTCGGTTGAAATAGCATCGCGCTCCGCCGTGTAAGGGTAGCTCACATCCGTTATAACAAATATCCCGGGAGCGGCGTCGGAGGTGAAAAAGCTGAATCGGCAGCTTCCGCCCGTTTCGGCGCCCGGCAGAGTGATTTCTCTCTCAAGCACAAGACATTCCCCGCCCGTGATTCTGCCGGATGACAGCTTCCCGGGGCCGAAATCATAACGGTGCGCGCCGTATGTGATATAAGAGGCGAGGAAATCCTCTCCGCCTATACTTTTGCCCGCGCGGGTAAAGCTTCTGACGCGGTTGTCATTTGTGAATTCGAGCCTTGCTCCCCCGCTCTCGAGAATTCTGCTGAGCTTGCGGGCAGGAGCATCCGTTTCGCGCGCCCTGATTTCATAAGAATCCTTCACGCTGTCAAATTTAAGCATTACGAAGACGCTGTCATCGCCCATGGGGATGACCGTCTGAGCCAAAAGACCCTCCGCCTCGATAATAAGGTCGCGCCCTCCGGAGTAAGCGAGCTGAAGGCACTGAAGAGCGCTCCCCGACGCGTTGCGGAGAGTCAGAGTGCCTTCCTTATTGACGGCGGAAGCGGTCAGCGCCGCGGCGAGAGAATTCGCCGCAGTCTCGCGCTGAATATTAAGCACGGGCGTCGCAAGGCCGAAATGAGTCGTCGAGAGGAGCTTTACCCTGTCAAGGAAAGCCTCGTCATCGCGCCTCACTCTTCCGACAGTGCGGCTGCGCTCAATCGCTGTCCAGATTTTGCGGTTATACGGCTTTTCGGACCACGAGGCGTAGCCCGTGAAGTTACCGTCGGCGGTATCCTGCGTGAAGCTTATCTTACCCGCCGCCCCGTGATTTTTAAGGTAACCGCCAGGGGTATCAAAGACAACGTAATCCAGGTCCGCCACCTCTCTGACAAGGCCGTTGATGCCGTCCGTGTTGGCGATTTTGCCGCCGATGAGCGGAATATTTAGCGACTCCCAGAAAATCGCGTCGGCGTCCATATTTATAAAGATGAATAAATCGCGTTTTATTTCTCCGCTCTCCTGCTTTTTGCGCAGGTCCTTCACCCACGCTCTCAGGCAGCCCGCGTCGCAGACATCGGCGTTTGAATAAGTCGGTATGACGGTCAGCCCCTCGCCTTTATATTCAAAGGTCAGGGGGTTGAACGCCTGCTCATCCGGGAGCGGTTTTATCAGAGTCCTGAAGGCGTCAAACGGCACGCAGGAATTATAAAGGCAAACCGCCTTCACTCCGAGTTTATTGTAAGTATGCACCTGAGAGGGCGTGAACATTACCTCCTGAGGTCTTACTATCATTTCGCATCTGCCGAATATATCCTCGAGCCCCGAGCCCTGCGGGTTGGTAACAGCGAGATTCACGGAGGCGGCAAGCTCATCCTCCTGCATCGCGCCGAGCGCTCCGTTTGAATATCCCATTATAATATTCTCGTCGCCGTTTTCGATGACCCTGCGCTTCATCCCCTCGATTATATCGGGGGCGTATTGCGGCAGTATCTGCTCGAGCGAAAAGAAATTCTCACTGTCCCACGTGCCCTTCACGGGTATTTCCTCGCTGTTCAGCGTGTCGAGAGTCGAGATTATTTTTCTTATAATTCTTATATCCGAGCCGAAGCCCTTCTCGTCATTTGTATCTCCGCGATAGGAGTGATAGCAGTTGACGTGAAAACCGAACGCAATATGTATTTTGTTTTCCATATCCGTTCCTCCTTCCCTTATCTGATTTTATCATATCAGGACGCGATTGACAAGTCCGTCCGTTTTCTGTATTATTTAACCGGGTGATAATATGGGAGAATTCATAAAAACCAAAAACAGCGTAATATATGAAAGAGACGGCGAGACTGTCAGAATATCCGCCTGCGGCAAAAACGCCGTGAGATTTGAAGGCTTCCCGGGCGGAGAAATCTTTGAAGAAAATTTTACTCTTATGCCCGGCGAAGGCGAATGCTCGTTTGAGGAGCGCGACTACTGTTTTTTTATGACAAACGGCGAAATAAAGATACAGCTTGAGCGAAACGGCAAGGTCACCGTCTATCGCTCGGGGCGCGTGATACTCGAGGAGAAGCCGGAGCTCACATTTGAGAGCGGATACAGACATTATGAAAAGAATGAACGCGGGACATATTCAGCCCGCATAACCTTCAGGGCAAACGAGGGCGAGCACCTCTACGGCCTCGGGCACGAGGCGAGCGGACGCTTTGATTTAAAAGGCTGCTCCTTTGATTTAAGACATGTCAACGCGAAGTGCACGATTCCTTATATTTACTCCTCGCTCGGCTACGGCTTTCTCTGGAATAACCCGGCTGTCGGCAGCGTTGAGCTGTCGTATAACAGGACGAGGTGGAGCGTTTCGTCAACGAAAAAGATTGACTGGGTGGTAATCGGAGGCGGGCCGGCCCGGTGCTGCGAAACTCTCGCCGACCTCACCGGTCACGCACCCGTTATGCCTCACTGGGCCACGGGATTCTGGCAGAGCCGTCTGCGCTATGAAACGCAGGAGGATCTGCTCGCCGTCGCGCGCAGATACAGGGACGAGGGAATTCCCCTTTCTGTCATTGTCTGCGACTATTTTCACTGGACGGAGCAGGGCGATTACCGATTCGACCCGCAATACTGGCCCGATGTCAGGGCAATGGCAGATGAGCTTCACTCGATGGGCGTGAAGCTCGCCGTTTCGGTATGGCCAACCGTAAATGAAAACAGCGAAAACTACGGTTATATGCTCTCAAACGATATGCTGATAAAATGCGCCGAGGGCAACAACAAGGTGTTTGACTTCTACGGACCGCAGGCCGAGATTGACGTCACAGCCCCCGAAACGCGCTCCTTCGTCTTTTCAAAGCTTAAAGAAAACTATCTCGACAGCGGCGTTGACGCTCTGTGGTTTGACGAGGCGGAGCCCGAGATACACCCCGAAAACTTCGGCAATCTCATATTCCGCATCGGAAGGGGCGACGAGACCGGACTGATTTATCCTTATTATTATTCAAAGATGGCCTATGACGGCTTCAAATCAATAAGCGATGATGTGCCCGTCACGCTCACAAGATGCGCCTATCCGGGCAGCCAGAAATTCGGCGCGCTCGTCTGGAGCGGAGACATTCCCTCAACCTTTGAGAGCCTCTCGATGCAGGTAAAGGCCGGGCTTAATATGTCAATGTGCGGCATTCCCTGGTGGAATACCGATATAGGCGGATTCTACGGGGCGGATATCACAAGCGATGAATTCCGCGAGCTGATAGTCCGCTGGTTTCAGTACGGCGTATTCTCCCCCGTTATGCGCCTTCACGGCGCCCGCATCCGCCACGGCGAAAAGAAAAGAGATGTCAATGAGCCGACGGGAGACCCGAATGAAATCTGGTCCTTCGGGGAGCGCAATTTCAAAATACTCAAAGAGCTCGTTTTCCTTCGCGAGAGGCTGAGACCATATATTGAAGAGCAGATGAGAATCGCTTCGGAAAAGGGGCACCCCGTTATGCGCCCGATGTTCTTTGACTTCCCGGATGACAGCGTCTGCTACACGCTCGGCGGGCAGTATATGTTCGGCGGCGATATAATATTCGCCCCTGTTGTCGTCAGAGGGCAGACGGAAAAAGAGGTCTATCTCCCCGAAGGCGAGTGGGTTCTCACAAAGGATAAAAGCGTATATTCAAAGGGCTTTCACACCGTCCGAGCGGAGATTGACGAATTCGTCGCCTTCGTCAGAAAGGGCGCAAAAGTGCTCGTAGCCTTCTGATAACAAAAAACCGCCCCGACGGGCGGTTTTCATTTTGCGTATATCACAAGAGCACAAGTACGGTTACTCCGATAACAGCGAGAATCACCGAGGCGATTTCCCTCTTGCCGGGCTTATTGGGAGTAAAGAAGCTGTAAACGGTCGAGATAATCATTACCCCGCCCGTAACAAACGGATACTGCGCCGAAGCGTTCAATACGCTCAGGGCAATGAGCTGCAGATAGTTTCCGACGGCGCACATCACTCCGTATCCGCCCATATAAAACGAGGTCTTCACATTGATGCGCACGTTCTTATCCCTGAAAAATGCGAGCAGAATAACGCAGGTTATTACGACAAATCCCTCAATCATCGCGGAATAGGCGGCGTCACCCGTCTTGTTGAAATGAGACGCGCTGAAGAATTTATTGATTACGCCGTAAAGGCCGTTTGTGACGAAGACCCCGAGATAATAAAGCGTCCCGCCGCCCCGCTCTTTTTTCTTCACCGTCAGGGCAACCGAAGCCGTAATCAGAACAAGGCAGATTATCTTGCCCGCCGTGAGTTTCTCGTGAAAAAAGATGATTCCTGCGGCAAACGGCAGCGCCATACCGCCTATCATACTGAATACGGAATAAACCGAGAGATTGGTTTTTTCGAGCGCTCTGAGCGAGCAGATATTGAATAGTATAACATCCGCTGCCGCGGTAAGAGCGACAAGAGCGGTGAACGGGGTGAATTCAAAATGAAACCTGTTGATTATAAGCAGAGCGATGAGCCCGGCCAGGTGCGAGCCCGCCGTAAATTTCAGCGTGGAATTAAGCCCCGAACCGTTTACGGCGCGGTATCTGTCGCTGAAGATAAAGACAAAGCTGAAAAGCACCGCCGACACGCTCAGAATCATATAATACATAGTCTGCTCCCGCGATTCCGTGTTAACTCCTTAACGCCCGCGGGGCTTTTCCCCGCCCGCGCGAAAAATGAGAAAGACGCCGGAATCAATGTTTCTTTGAGTAAGAATTATTACCGGATAATTATAATACACATTTCGCCGGTTGTAAATCCGTTTTTATAACGCTTCAATTATAAACTTAGTATTAATTTTTCCGTATTGCAATTGACTTTTATCTCTGTTTATAGTATAAAATACGGGGTGCCGGGGCAGACCGGCGCTTTTATCCTGTCAGGGATGCACTGAACAGATTGAAAACCCGAAAAATTCAATAAGGATTTAACTATGTCTTTTATAAATTTCGTCACGGATATTCCGGATATAATGAATCTGGATATTTCAAAAGAAAAAGAAAACATTCTGAATTTCTGCAAAATCGGAGAGGATATATTATCCCACCCGAGATATGTCGAGATGAAGGGATACAATCATCACGGCACGGTCTCCTGCCACTACCACTCAGTTTTTGTCGCCTATATGACATACAAGGCCTGCTGCCATTCGGACTGCAACACCGTCGAGGCGACGAGAGCGGCGCTGCTTCACGACTTTTATCTCTACGACTGGCATATCGTAAAGCACGATGAATACCACGCCTTCTATCATCCCAAAGAGGCGAGAAAAAACGCCGAGAAATATTTCGGCAGGCTCACCGACCTTCAGACAGATATGATTCTGGCTCACATGTGGCCGATGCACCTTATGCCGCCTAAATCAAAAGAAGGTATGATTCTCACGGCGGCCGATAAAATCTGCGCAAGCTGTGACTTCATAAAGCTCAGCGAAAAATTCAAGCCCATATATGACAGAATCGACGAGGTAACTTTAAGTGATGCATATAATTGAAAAAATAATTGACTATTTTCTCGTCTTTATACTCTGCAGCGTCATTGGCTGGGTCTGCGAAACGATAATGTATGTCCTGCGCGACAAAAAAGCCGTCAAGAGAGGCTTCCTTTTCGGGCCGCTCTGCCCGATTTACGGCTCGGGCGCGGTTATAAGCTCCGTAGTCCTCTACGGCAGGATTTCCGATTTCTTCGCAAAATACGGCGATATATGGCACTATGTCGCGCTGTTTTTCCTCGGTATGATTCTCTGCGACGTGATTGAGTATATCACAAGCTATGTGCTTGAAAAGGCGTTCAAGACAAGATGGTGGGATTACTCCTATAAAACCTTCCAGATAAACGGCAGGATATGCCTTACAAGCTCCCTGCTCTTCGGATTCGGAGTCGCAACCTATATCAAATTCGTACAGCCCTACATTTTCTTTGTTTTTGACGACATAATCCCCTTCTCCGCAAAGCTGATAGCTGCGTTTGTGATTTATACGATACTGATTATCGACGTTATGCTCACGGTCCAGAGTATGAAGGATGTAATAAAATCCCTCAGGGAGCTTGAGCAGTACGCCGTTGACAATGTTCAGAAAGGCATCGACAAGGTTCACGGCAAGACAAGCGAATACATAGAGAATGTCAAAACCAACGAGCAGATTGACGCCATCATCAAAAAGCTCAGCGACGAAAAATCACTGCTGAGCAGAGCAAAGAAATATTTCCCGACAATGCACGGCGAAAAATACAACGAGGCCATGAATCTCGTCTTCCCCAAATCCGAAACCGAGGAAGAGGCGGAGCTCAGAAAGGCGAGAAAAAAGCGAATCCGCTCGGGAACTCCGGTGCACGTTGACGACAAGGGCGATGTTATCCTTGACGATGAAGAAAAAGAGAAACCCGAAGGCGAAGACAGCGAAAAGAAAGACGCATAAATAATATAACGGGGAGCCGCGGAGCTCCCCGTTTTTTTGCCTCAGGGCAATATGAAAGCCTGCCGTCAGACGGCAGGCCGCAGTTTTTTGACTCCAGGGCTTCGCCCCGGTATTATAAATCGGCAGAGCCGACTGTTTGGAGGGGTTGCAGATTAATTCCCTGCAAGCATATTCTCAAGAGCCATTATCTTAAGAAATTTACTCCAGGAGAAAAATCTTTTGTCCTTCGCGATCTCATCGATGAGAATCAGTTCAAGTTCCTTATCGTACTTAGTCATTTTTAAGTACCTCCTTTTTCCTTGATGGCTTCATTATACCACCTTTTCCGGGAATGTCAAGATATATTGCACAATTCTGCATATATGGATTTGTGCACTATGCACAAGTTTTTGACCTTTCCGGTTTTTGCAGATTTTACGGTTTTTTTGAAGTATTGACGATTATTTCGTACAAAATGCCATCAGTTAATCACATCTTCCTGAGTTTGTGAATTAACTGTTAAGGATTTAAAATCTGCGAAACATAAAAATTGTATCATTCAACAATAAAACGGGTATTTTCCCCGTTCTTTATTTTTAAAATTAATACTTGAAAAATGAAAACAAATCAAGTATAATGATGAAGCGCTGGAAAAGAAGATCTAAGCTTTTTGATACAAAGACAATCAAATTATATGGTAGAGCATTTATGCTACTGTGGCTCAGTTGGGCGAACCGCCGAAGCGCCGCCTGTGGCGGATGAAGCGAGGCGGTGAGGTGAAGAAATAAGGAGAATCGCGAAGCGCTTCAAGCGAGCGAGGCGACTATATTTCTGAGGGAAGAGCAGCGCTCCGCCCGTTTACAAAGTGAATAACATTTATGCTACTGTGGCTCAGTTGGTAGAGCAGCGCATTCGTAATGCGCAGGCCGTCGGTTCGAGTCCGACCAGTAGCTCCACGGAAACAATCCCCCGAAGTTCTTGTAAGAGACTTCGGGGGATTTCTTTCGGCTCTTCGGAGATTAAATAAGCCGAAGCCCTCATTTCTGAAAGGGCTTCGGCTTTGGTGCCGGTAGTCGGGGTCGAACCGACACGGTGTTGCCACCACCAGATTTTGAGTCTGGCACGTCTGCCAATTCCATCATACCG
>CACZTQ010000070.1 GCA_902784155.1 Oscillospiraceae bacterium | reverse complement strand
GCCGGTGACCGGACTTGAACCGGTACGCAGTTGCCTGCGAGGGATTTTAAGTCCCTTGCGTCTGCCTATTCCGCCACACCGGCGCTACGCAGAGTATTATAAATCCAAAACGGGTTTTTGTCAATATAAAAAGAAAGCATAAAATTATTCAAAAAGTGTTTATTGATTGTTATTGATTTATTGCCGGCGTTAATGTATAATGAAGCCGAAAAAAATGGACAGGAGTGATTGTATGTATTGCACCAAATGCGGCAGCCTGCTTACGGAAGACGGTCACTGCCCCGTATGTGAGACAGTTCCCGCCGAGCCCGTTCCCAAGGAAGAAGATAAAAAGAAAAAACTCAGAGGCCCCGATACGGGAGCGAGAAACTACGCGGCCATACTGACGGCCCTGCTCGTTTTCCCCGCTTCGCTGTGCATCGCGATTGACCTGAGCTTTCACAGATACGATTTCTGGTTCGGCTATGTTGTCGGCGCCATAATCGTCGTCTGGGTCTGCGCCGTGCTTCCCGTTCTCAACATAACGCCACCGGTGATAACGGCTCTTATCTGCTTTGTCTCGATTGTCGGGTATGTATTCTTCGTTCTGATGAAAACGGGGCATATCGAGTGGCTCTTCCAGAGAGCGCTTCCTCTTTTCGTCCTGTTCGCTCTGTTTGTGGCTCTCGACGTCGCGATGGTCAGCTCAAAGAAATTCGACCATCTCGCGATAATGTCTGCGATTTCGTTTGAGATAGGCGTATATATCATCGCCATAGAGGCCACCTACACAAAGGCGCTGACAAATCTCCACTGGTCTCCGATTCTCGCCTGCGGCTTCATTTCCGTTTCTGCGGTACTTCTCGCGTTCTCTTATATCGGCAGATCAAACAAAAAGAAAAAATAAGATAAATGAATTGAAATGCCCGCCGTTTTACCTACCGGCGGGCTCTTTGCTTTATTCTTCGATTTTTGCCTTGCGTGAATTGATTGCGCGGTATTTCTCAATGTCAAACTTCGGCTCTCTGTAATAGGTATAAATGCCGTTTTGCTCCTGCTCAACGTCGGTCAGCTGAGTGTAGCAGAAGCCGAACATCCTGCTGTTGTCGAGCAGAGTATCCGTGAGGCCCTTGTATCTTTCAAAGAATTCCTCTTCGGTCTTCGGGCCCGTGCCGTAGCCCCAGGCGGATTTTTCGTCATCGTTTACCGACCATCTGATTCCGCCGTATTCACTGATGAAGAAGATGCCGCCCTCATACTGAGCGTCGCATCTCTCGTTGACTCTGTCAAGGAGCTTGCCCGTCCTGTCGAATTCATCGTATTTGCCGCGGAAACTTTCGACATTCTGATCGTAGTCGTGAATATCCCAGATATCGGTGATAACGTGATAGTTGCCGCTCGTATCAATGCAGGGGCGGGTTTTGTCGAGCGCCTTGGTCATTTTGTAGATTGTCGCGAGTAGCTCGTCTCTCTGCTTCCTGCCGTCAAAATCCCAGGTCTCGTTGAAGGGGCACCAGCCGATGATTGAGGGGTGGTTATAGTCGCGCTCGAGCTCCTCTGTCCATTCGGGGAGCATCGCGTCAGTCGCGGCGGGGTTGCTGTAATCAAGGCCCCAGTTGGGGTATTCTCCCCAGACAAGATAACCGAGGCGGTCGCAGTGATAGAGGAATACGGGCTCGAATACCTTCTGATGAAGTCTCGCTCCGTTGAAGCCCGCCGCCATTGAGAGCTCTATATCGCGGATAAGCGCCTCCTCTGAGGGAGCCGTATAGATGCCGTCGGGGTAGAATCCCTGGTCAAGCACCGTGCGCTGGAATACGCTCTTGCCGTTGATGAGGAATTTATATCCGTCAATCGCTATATCGCGAAGGCCGAAATACGTCTTGACCGTGTCGTCGCCGAATTTAAGCTCCAGGTCATAGAGGAGACCTTCGCCCGGCTGCCAGAGATGTGTTTCGGAGAGTTTGATTTCGGCGTTGACATAGCTGTCGGCTGTCTTTTCGATACAGCCTTCGGGCCTTCCCTCAAATGAGGCGGCCGCCGAGAATTTGCCCTTACCGCAGAGCTCCGCCGAAATGATGACGCTGCCGTTCTGCGCGTCGGGAGTGAGCCTGAAGTTTTTGATATAATTAACGGGTGTGAATTCAAGCCAGACCGTCTGCCAGATTCCGGTTGTCCTTGTGTATTCGCAGCCGTGCGAATAAAGAAGGCGGCTCTGCTTGCCGAGCGGCTGCAGGGGAGACTGTATATTGTCAACTGAGTTTATTATAACGGTGTTTGAGCCCTCGTGAAGAAGGGAGGTTATATCAAATGAAAACGGGGTGTAGCCGCCCTTGTGGGAGCCGGCCTTTTCGCCGTTGATATAGACGGTTGTGAAATAATCGGCAGCGCCGACGTGAATGAATACTCTGCCCTCAAGCTGAGAGGCGGCTATATCAAAGCTTCTCCTGTACCATACCGAGGGGATGAAATCCTTGTGTCCCAATCCGGAAAGCTCGCTCTCGGGGCAGAAGGGGACCGTGATTTTATTGCTCCAGTTTTCTCTTTCGAGTATATCCGCCTGACCCAGCGAAACGCCGAAGTCAAATTCAAAATCCCACTCTCCGTTGAGGTTAAGCCAGTCTTTACGCTCAAACTGCGGGTTTGGAAATTCGGGTCTCGGTATTGCCATTTTCAATTCCTTCTTTCAGTCAGATTTCTTCTTAATACTATCATATTAAAAAGGACAATGCAATTAAATTTTATATTATATTGATATTTCGTTTTCAATTTGATAAAATTCCGTTGAGGTGATTTTAAATGAGCATAAATGCGGTTTTTTATAAAGCTTCAGATGAGATGAATTCTTATGAAAAGCACGTCCCCGCGCCTTATATCAGAGGCGGTTTTGATTTCGGTGGCGCGGCTGAATGCTTTGTCACGGTATCGGGGCTCGGCTTTTATGAGCTCTTCATAAACGGCAAAAATATTACCAAAGGCCTGCTCGCGCCCTATATCTCAAACCCCGACGACAACGTGTATTTTGACAGATACGATATAACCTCACTTGTAAGCGGTGAAGGCGAGACGGCGATAGGGCTTATCCTCGGCAACGGTATGCAAAACTGCCCCGGCGGAAAAATCTGGGATTTCGATATCGCGCCCTTCAGAAACCCGCCCTGCTTTGCTCTGGTCGTGACGGTCAGGGATTCATCGGGCAATGAGGAGACCTTCGATATAGGTCACACCTTCCGCTGCTGTGATTCGCCCATTCTTTTTGACGATTTAAGGAGCGGCTGCTTTTATGACGCGCGAAGGGAGATTGACGGCTGGAATCTGCCGGGCTTTGATTACGGCGGCTGGGATAAGGTCAGAAAGGCCGACAGACCGCGCGGCGAATACAGATACTGCGAGGCGGACCCTGTTGAGGTCTATAAAGAAACAAAGGCGACAGAAATAAAAGAAGCTTCTCTTGATACACGCCTTCACAACAGCGACAGGATGAAGCTCGACACTCAGTATAAATTCAACAAGCTCGGAGCCGAAGGAATACTTTATGATTTCGGGATAAATTCGGCGGGAACAGTCCGCCTTATAATCGACGGCAGACCCGGTCAGGAGATTTTCATTCAGTTCTGCGAGCTTATGACGAAGGACGGAAGACCCTCCTATGTAAATTCCGGCTCATTCTACCCCGACGGCTACGGCCAGAGCCTTCTCTATATCTGTAAGGGCGAAAAGGGCGAAACCTTTGAGCCGCCCTTCTGCTATTTCGGCTTCAGATACGCGATGGTTTTCGGTCTCGATAAAGAACAGATAAAGGAAGACACGCTCGTCTTTCTTCAGGCGTCGTCAAGGATGAGCGAGAGGGCTTCATTCACTTGCTCGGATGAAATAATGAATTCTCTCGGAAGGATGGTCAGAAACAGCGACCTTTCGAATTTTTACTATTTTCCGACAGACTGCCCTCACAGAGAGAAAAACGGCTGGACGGGCGACGCCGCCGTCTCCGCCGAGAGAATTCTTCTGACTCTCACTCCAGAAAAATCCTACGCGGAGTGGCTGAGAAATATAGTCAAAACACAGCTTTCGGACGGAATGCTGCCCGGCATCATCCCGACAGGGGGATGGGGCTATCACTGGGGCAACGGACCCGCCTGGGACAATGTACTCTCGGAGCTCTGCTGGCAGATTTACCGCCTGCGCGGAGACCTGACTCCCGCGAAGGACTGCGCCGATTCGCTCCTGAGGTATCTCGCATATCTCTCAAATAAGAGAAATGATAAGGGACTCTGCGATTTCGGCCTCGGAGACTGGCTGCAGCCTCTCAGAAGAGCGGGCTCGCCCGTAGCCCCCGAAGCTCTCACAAACACGGTGATTTCATCCTATATCGCCTTCAAATCCGAGAAGCTGTTTGAAGCGCTCGGCCTTGAGCTTTACCGTGAATTTGCCTCTAAGCTCAAAGAGGAGCTCATAAAGTCCGTAAGAGAGAACTTCATCGATTTCTCAACTATGACGGCTCTTCCGCGCTGCCAGACAGCCCAGGCGATGTGCATTTATTACGGTGTCTTCGATAAATCCGAGCTTCCCCGCGCCTATGAATCTCTCATAAATATTGTTGAGGATGACGGCGAGAAGCTCAACTGCGGTATGCTCGGCCTTCGTGTTATATTCCACGCGCTCTCGGATTGCGGCAGGGGAGACCTCGCCTACAAAATGATTACGCGCACCGACTATCCCTCCTACGGAATGTTTGTTAAAAGAGGGCTCACATCTCTGCCCGAGGATTTCATTACCGATGAGGATATCGATTCGCCGAATTCTCTCAATCACCATTTCTTCGGCGATATAGCGAGCTGGTTTATCCAGAAGGTCGCGGGTATAGCGGTGAATCCTTATAACGGGAATCCCTGCGAATTCCTCATTAGGCCCGATTTCATCCCCGTTCTTGATTTCGCGAAGGCTCATTATGACGCGCCCTGCGGGCGTATTGCCGCCGGATGGAAGAGAGAGGGAGAAAAAGTCACGCTGACTCTCGAAGTCCCCGGAAATGCCGAAGGATATATCCGCCTGCCCGAAGGATGGGTATTCGACGCCGACCGGGATTCGCGCCCCGACGGCAGCAACTTCATACCGCTTGAAGCGGGTAAATTCACCTGCAGGAGAATATAAAAGAAAAAATTCAGAAGAATAAAAAATATCAGAGAATAAAAATCATCCCCCCGGACCGCTTCCGCCTGAACGGATAGCTCCGGGGGGACTTGACTTCAGCTTATTTTATGATTTGGAGACGGTGAAAAGGCTCGCGAGCTTTGAGAAAGGCATGCTCTGAAGATAGATGTTGCCGGGTCCCGTCACTATCGTGTTAAAGAGACCTTCGCCGCCG
>CACZTQ010000069.1 GCA_902784155.1 Oscillospiraceae bacterium | reverse complement strand
CGTCAGGCAGAGCGAGCTTATGAGAATAACAACAAATTAATAATTGAACAGTTATAAAAACAAATGTCCGCAGGATAATTCCCGCGGACTTTTTTCAATATGTAACGCTTTAAGCTTTTTCGAATCTGCCGTCTCTGACCTTGATTTCAAATGTTTCCTTTATATCTTCGGACGAGGTGCCGAGCATGAGAGTGTGACAGCCGTCGTGAAGGCCGAATTTCATTTCCCCGTCATAGTAGCCGAAATCCTCCGCTTTCAGCGAAATCGCCGCTGCCTTTGTCTCGCCTGCCTTCAGCTCAACCCGGGTATATCCTTTGAGCTCTTTGAGCGGGCGGACCGCGCTGCAGCAGTGAGAGCCGATATAGAGCTGAACCGTCTGCGCGCCGTCAGATTCACCCTTATTCGTCACGGAGAACGAAACCTTAACGCCGTCGTCCGTCAGAGCGGCATCCGCGTTCGAAATCTCAAACTCCGTGTAGCTCAGGCCGAATCCGAAGGGGTAGAGCGGCTTGCCGTCATTGTCGCAGTAGGCGTAACCGCGCCCCGAAGGCTTGTATGAATAAAAGAGCGGAAGCTGACCCGCGCATTTAGGTATCGTCACCGGAAGCTTTGCCGAAGGATTCGTCTCTCCCGTGAGAATCTCCGCCAGCGCTCTCGCGCCCTGCTCTCCGGGGTACCATGCCTCGATGACAGCCGGGGCCTTGTCAATCCACGCCGTCATATCGACAGGGGCGCCGTTCATCAGTATTACCGCCGTGTTTGCGCTCGCTTTGCACAGGCGCAGGATTGAATCTTCCTGGTCGTCCTCAATGCTCTGCTCCTTGCTGTCAACGGCGAATCCTCCCTCGTCCCCGCTGTTCCTGAAAACGGAGACACGCGGCAGGCGCAGGTCGCTGCGGTCGCTGCCCTCTCCCTCGAGGATGGAGGTGAAATAAAGGTTTATATCGCATCCGGGAGCGGCGGACTCAATCTCGCTGCTCTCATAATAAACTATTTCAGCGCTGTCTCCGAAATGCTCCTTCAGAGCTTCGAGCGGGGTGGGGGCGTCGTCTCCCTGCCAGGGGGCGCCGTAAGGGCCGGAATAATTCGACCCTATGGGAATCAGCTTCGCGCTCTGACCGAAGACTCCGATTTTTTTGACCCTGTCTTTTTTAAGGGGAAGCAGACCTTCGTTTTTGAGAAGGATAATCGCCTCGCGCGCCGCCTCGAGGGCGAGCGCCTTGTGCTTTTCGCATCTGACGGTTTCTCCCGCCTCTTCGGGATTTTTATATGGGTTATCAAAAAGGCCGAGCCTGTATTTAGCCGTCAGGATTCTCAGAACATTCCTGTCGAGCTCCGCCTCGGTTATATATCCTTCGTCAACGGCCTTTCTGACCGCTTCGTATCTGTCAAAGGGCAGAATCACGTCGAGCCCCGCCTTCAGCGCCATAGCCGCCGCCTGCTCATCGCTCCCGGCGAGACGGTGCGCCTCGCGGATTCCCTCGACCCCGCAGTAATCCGAAACAACGAAGCCCGTGAATCCCCACTCATCGCGCAGGATTTCCGTCAGCAGACGTTTGTTTGCGCTGCAGGGGATTCCGTTCCAGCTGTTGTAAGCCGCCATTACCGACTGCGCTCCCGCGTCAAAGCAGGCCTTGAACGGGGGCAGGATAGTCTCTCTCATGGTGCGCTCATCGGTTTCGGAGCAGTTTGAATCCCTGCCGCCCGCGCCGTAATTGTCGGCGAAATGCTTGGGTGTCGCTATAACGCCGTTTCTCTCAAGGCCCCGGCACATGGCCGCGCCCATATCACAGCTGAGCTTCACATCCTCACCGTAGGTCTCGACAGTCCTTCCCCAGCGGCAATCGCGCGCAAGATTCACAACGGGCGAAAAAACCTGCCTTACTCCGACGGCGGCGCATTCTCTGCCGATTGCGTCAGCCACTCGCTCCGTGAGCTCCGGGTCAAACGATGAGGCGAGCCCTATCGGCTGCGGGAAATTTGTGCACATTCCCCACTGCGCCCCGTGAAGCGCCTCTCCGTTTTCAATGGGGGGAATACCGTGCGGCTGAGCCTCGATGCTTATTTTTACATCGCTGTTAATCTGCCTCGCGACCTCTTCGGGCGTGGCCGGATTCTCGCGGCCGTGATGCATGAAATGCCCGGGATTCCTGTAACTGCCGCACAGGGGATTTCTCTTTTTTTTATATTCTTCGTCAATGTCAAAAATCATTTCGGCTGTGACCTGACGGATTTTTTCATCGAGCGTGAGAGATTGCAGGAGCTCCTTCGCTCTCTCTTCGGGAGTTTTTGCCATAACGCACCGGCCTTTCGGGTGAATTCTTTTTAAATATTCTATCACAGAGTTCAGAATAAATAAAGAAAAATATCATGCTTTTAAGCTTGACAAAACCGTAAGCCGGGTATATAATATGTTCAAAGATTAAACAATTGTTTAATCAATAACAAAAATTTAACTTCATAACGGAGGTAATGATATGAAAAAGACTTATAAGATTGACGTTGACTGCGCCGCCTGCGCAGGCAAGATGGAGGCTGCCGCCGCAAAGACCGAGGGTGTCCGCGAGGCAAACGTAAACTTCATGACTCTTAAAATGAAGATTGATTTTGAAGACGGCGCCGATATAGATGCCGTTATGAAAAACGTTGTAAAAAACTGCAGGAAGGCGGACTCCGACTGCTCTATAGAAATCTGACGGAGGTGCTTTTATGAGCGCAAAACAGAGAAAAAATCTCATAAGGATTATAATAACATTCGCGGCGGCCGGCTGCCTGATAATCGTCAGAAGGCAATTCGCCGTTAACCCCGTCATCCTCTTTGCGCTTTACGCCGCCGTATATCTGCTTATCGGTTATGACATACTTATCAAGGCTTTTAAGGGAATCATTCACTTTCAGCCCTTTGACGAGTGCCTGCTGATGTCGGTCGCAACCATCGGCGCTTTCGCCCTCGCCGTTTTTCAGAAGAGCGGCGACTACGGCGAGGCGGTTGCCGTCATGCTGTTTTATCAGACCGGCGAATGGTTTCAGAGCTACGCCGTCGGCAGAAGCAGGAAGAGCATAACCTCGCTTATGGATATATGCCCCGACTACGCGAATATTGAGAATGAAGAGGGAAGGCTCGAGCAGGTTGACCCGGAGGATGTTGAGCCGGGCACCGTTATCACCGTAAAGCCGGGCGAGAGAATCCCCATTGACGGCGTTGTGGTCTCGGGCTCGGGCACCGTTGACACTTCCGCTCTCACGGGCGAATCCGTTCCCCGCTCAATCGGGGAGGGGGATGAGGCTCTCAGCGGTACGGTCAATCTCACGGGAGTCCTCAAAATCAGGACGGTTAAGGAATTCGGCGAATCGACCGCTTCAAAAATAATCGAGCTGATTGAGGACGCTTCCTCGAGAAAGTCAAAGCCCGAGAATTTTATCACGAGATTCGCGAGAATCTATACCCCCGCCGTTGTGCTCCTTGCCCTTGCGCTCGCCGTAATACCTCCTCTCATTGTAATGATAACAACCGGCGGCAGCGAGTGGAGCAAATGGATTTACAGGGCGCTGACGTTTCTCGTCATATCCTGCCCCTGCGCGCTTGTCATTTCGATTCCGCTCTCGTTTTTCGCGGGTCTCGGAGGTGCGAGCCGCGCCGGAATCCTCATAAAGGGCTCGAATTATCTTGAAATCCTCTCGAGAACAAAGACCGTCGTGTTTGACAAGACGGGCACTCTCACAAAGGGAGTCTTTGATGTCAGCGCGATTCACCCCGAAAAATTCGATGAGGAGAAGCTCCTTCATCTCGCCGCTCACGTTGAGAGATATTCCGACCACCCGATTTCCGCCTCTCTCAAAAGGGCTTATCCGTCGGAATCCGACGACTGCCGCGTTGAGAATGTGCGCGAGGTCCCCGGTATGGGTATCACGGCGGATGTCACTCTCGTCGATGAAAACAAGACCTTCTCGGTCGCTGCGGGGAATTCAAAGCTTATGGAATCCGTCGGAGCAAAGTGGCACGACTGCCGCCTTGAGGGTACGGTCATCCATATAGCCGCAGACGGCGAATACGCGGGTCACATAGTTATTTCGGATATTATAAAACCACAGTCGGCCGCGGCGATAAGAAGCCTCAGAGAAGCGGGCATCGAGCCCGTTATGCTCACGGGCGATTCCGGGGCGGTCGCGAAATCCGTCGCGCAGGAGCTCGGGATTGAGAATTACAGGAGCGGCCTTCTGCCTCAGGATAAGGTTGCCGAAACGGACAGACTCATCGCCGCAAAAAAGAATCCCAAAGACGCGCTGGCCTTCGCCGGCGACGGAATCAACGACGCTCCCGTGCTCGCGCGCGCGGATACGGGTATCGCGATGGGCGCTCTCGGCTCGGACGCCGCCATAGAAGCGGCGGATATCGTGCTGATGGACGATAATCCTCAGAAGATTTCAAAAGCCGTCTCAATCGCGAAGCGCTGCATGAGAATAGTCAGGGAGAATATCTGGTTTTCGATTTCGGTCAAGGTGATATGTCTCATCCTCGGCTCGCTCGGACTTGCCGGTATGAGAGCGGCCGTCTTCGCCGATGTCGGAGTAATGGTCCTCGCCGTCCTCAACGCAATGAGATGTATGGCCGTTAAAGAAGAGAGTCAGCAGTGAGCAGTGAGCAGTTAGCAGTTAGCAGTTGAGGGTCGCGGATAAATCCGCTCCGGATTATATGCTTAGTTCGGTAGAGCACCATTGGCCCTCTCCGAGAACGGAGAGGGTGCCCCGAAGGGGCGGGTGTGGCGATATTCGTGAGCATTATATAATAAGGAACGCGTCAGCGTGACCGATATTTTCACGGAATATATGCTCCACATATCCCAATCGCGGGCGACAGATTGTCGCCCCTACGATTGGTTTAACTTGATTGCTATAATATAATCATAGTATTTGAACTCGACCATACATTTTTCGGAAATTATGCTCCGCAT
>CACZTQ010000068.1 GCA_902784155.1 Oscillospiraceae bacterium | reverse complement strand
GAGCCGGGGTCAAGCGCCGCCTTTTCAGTGGAAGCGTCCTTCATAAACGCTTCAAGCTCTTTCACAAAGTATTCCCCGGAGCCGAAAAGCTTTATCATCCCTTGGGTGTCAAAGAAGGCGCTCCATCTCCAGTGCCTTGCGCTGCCTTCGCAATAGGGCCTGAACAGGTCTGTTCCGAATATATCGTCAAAGAACGATGTCATATAAGGATAAATCCTGTTGAAGCTGCCGTCCGCGTTTCTCGGAGCAAAATATTTGTTTTCGCCGTTCCAGATATTCTTATAATATCCGGCGCGTTCCGAATACAGTTTATAATCCTCTTCTCTGCCTGTGTATTTTGCGGCTGCCGCCAGGGAGGAGCACTGCCAGGAGTATTCAAGAGTTTTTGATACCGAATATCTGTCGGTCATATCATCGGGGATATATCCCTTTTCATTGAAAAGCTTTAAATCCGCTTCGGTATCCTCAAGGTCGTTTAAGCCTTCGGCCGCGGATTTCATCATTTCATAAGCCGACTCTGTATCAAAATCAAGGTCTTTGAGAATGCTCTCGGCCAGCACTGTTATTGCGGGGTTTCCGAACATTGAGCCGGAATAACCCGCTCCCATAGGCCACCTGGGAAGCTTCCCGCCTTTATCATACATATCAAGAAGGCTTCTGAGAGAATCGCGCTGAATATCGGGGCATATCAGAGTATAAAGCGAATGGACATTTCTGCAGGTATCCCAGAGGGATAAATCGGTCCTGTATGTGAAATCCCCGGCGGAATGCGCTTTGCCGTCAAAGCCGAGGTAACTGCGGTCCGAGTCGGTGAAATCGGTCGGCATTATCATCGTGTGATAAAGGGATGTGTAAAATACCTTTTTGGTGTCTTCATCCGCCTCGATTTTTATTGACGAAAGCCTTTCTTCCCACTCGCTTACGGCGCCGTCCCTGACTTCGTCAAACGATTTGCCGCCCGTTTCGCTCATCAGATTCTCTCTCGCGTTTTCCGCGCTGACGAAGCTGATACCCATTCTGAGAGTAACTGGGCTGTCATTGTTTTCGAATCCGAGAAGAATTCCGCCTTCATCGTCATATTCGAATGAATCGGGGGCTCTGTCCCAACCGGCGCAGAGATAAACACCGAGGCCGTTATATCTGCCGGTGAATGTGCCGTGAAGCACGGCGTAAGCTGTAAGAAAACCGCTGCTCTCATCCACCGTGATTTCAGATTCGCTGACGTGACCCGAGCTGATTGCGGATTTTGCGTCAAGATAAAGATAAGACTTTTTACCGCTCCCGAAGGTGTATCTTTCAATTGCGCAGTGGCTTGTTGCCGTCATTTCGCACAGAATTCCGCCGGAGGGCAGATAAACCGAATAATAACCGGGATAAGCCGATTCGCTCCCGTGCGAAAATACTTGAGCCTTTTTCGCGGATGAGGGCGAAACGCCGGGTGTTATCCTGAACATTCCGTAGTCCCTCGCGCCTGTCCCCGAAAGGCGGCCGAGGCTGAATCCGAGAATGTGCCTGTGCTCATAGTAGTATCCCGAGGTGTTTGTCTTTATTGAGGCGATTCCTCCTGCGGCGCAGGTATCGGGTCCGACGCGGACACAGCCGAAAGGTACCGTTGCCGCGGGGCTGAGCATTGCGCAGGCCCAGGGGATGCCTCCCGTGCCCGTAAAGCAGTTGACATAAGATGTCAGTTCGCCCGTCTTTTTTTCGGGCATATCGTATTTTACGGGACTTCCCGAAAACAATGAGCCGAACAGTATTTCGATGCTTACAAACAGAGATATTACCGCTCTGAGAAATTCCATAATCATTCCTCCCCGAAAACATTCTATAATAAACACGCGCAATAATCAAGATACTCTTGCGTTTAAAAAATACAATTTATTTAAGTGATAATGTTGAAATAATAAGTCTGCCGTGATATAATTTTTCAGGTGATTATTTTTGAGTGTTATTAAATCAAAAAGCGCTTCTGAAACAGAAAAAACAGGAGCGGCTCTCGGCGCGGCTCTGCCTTACGGAGCGGTTGTCGCTCTTTTCGGAGACCTGGGTGCAGGGAAAACCGCGTTTACAAGAGGATTTGCAAAAGGGATGGGAATCGACTGCGATGTTACCAGCCCCACATTTGCGATAATGAACGATTATTTCTCCGCGGGCAAGCACCTTTATCATTTTGATATGTACCGCGTTTCCGGGTATGAAGATTTATTCTCCACCGGTTATTTTGACTTCTGCGGAGGAGACGGCTCCGTCATTATAGAATGGAGCGAAAACATAGAAGAGTTTCTTCCCGCAGACTGCGTTCGCATCTCCATATCAAAAACAGACGATGAAAATGAAAGACTGATAGAAATCAGTGGGTATGACTATGAGAATACTGGCGATTGAATCCTCGGCAAAATCGGCCGGAGCGGCTTTGACAGACGGCGAAAAGCTGATCTGTGAGAGCTTTCTCGATGCCGGCTTCACTCACAGCAAAACGCTGCTCGCAATGGTCGATAATGTTCTTGAATTGTCGGGCTTGTCGCTTGAGAGCGTTGAAGGCATTGCCGTGAATTCGGGTCCCGGCTCTTTCACGGGAATCAGAATCGCCGCCGCGCTTGTCAAAGGCCTCGCGTTTAAGAATAATATTCCCGTGTGCGGAGTTTCGACTCTCGAGAGCATAGCTTATAATTTCCGCGATGAAGACTGCCTTGTCTGCCCCTGCATCGACGCTAGATGCGAGAGAGTATATACTTCTCTTTTCAGGTGCAGCGGCGGCAGAGTTGAAAGGCTTAAAGAAGATACCGCCGCTACGGTTGACGGTATGAGAAAAATGCTTGACGGCCTTGACGAAAAGATTTATATCGCGGGTGACGGAGCGGGCATATATTTCGATAAGCTCCGCGATATTGAAAATGTCTTTCTTCCTTCCGAGCGCAGAAGGCTTCAGAACGCTTATTCCGTCGCTCTGGCTTCAACAGGCGGCGAATTCAGAGATTCATCAGAGCTCGTTCCCGTTTATCTCAGGCTCTCACAGGCTGAGAGAGAACGCAATGAGCGCCGGATGAAGGGTGAATAATAAAAACGTCAATAATAACTCAATCAGGAGGTTTTGATATGTTAGCACTGGGAAGCGACCACGCGGGGTATCCGCTCAAGCTTGAGATTATGAAACACCTTGACGAGCGGAATATCGAGTATAAAGATTACGGCTGCTTTTCCGCGGATTCCTGCGATTATGCAGTCTATGCAGAAAAAGCGGCTCTTGCCGTAACATCGGGCGAATGTGAAAGAGGTCTTCTCTTCTGCGGCACCGGTGTCGGTATCTCGATAGCCGCAAACAAGGTCAAGGGAATCAGGGCTGCCTGCTGCAGCGATGAATTCTCGGCGGAAGCCACAAGGCTTCACAATGATGCCAATATTCTCTGCCTCGGCGCGAGAGTTGTTGACACCGCGAAGGCTGTTAAACTCGTTGATTTGTTCCTTGATACTCCTTTCAGCGGAGAGGAGCGCCACAGCAGAAGAATCGCTCAGATTACCGAAATTGAAAATAAACAGTAACGGAGGTTTATTTATGGATATGAATAATGTAATTATGATGACTCACCCCTTGCTCAAGCACAAGATTTCCCTTATGAGAGACAAGAATACCGGAACAAACGAATTCCGCAAGCTTGTCGAGGAGGTCTCGATGCTTGAGGGTTATGAGGCTCTTGCCGACCTTCCCGTTGAGGACAGAGAGGTTGATACGCCCATAGAGACCTGCATTACTCCGATGATTTCAGGCCGCAAACTTGCTATCGTTCCCATCCTCAGAGCCGGTCTCGGTATGGTTCCCGGTCTCCTTTCGCTCTGCCCCACAGCCAAGGTAGGCCATATCGGTATGTATCGCGACGAAGCAACTCACGAACCCGTTCCTTATTACTGCAAGCTTCCGAAGCCCATCGAGGAGAGGACGATTATCGTTCTCGATCCCATGCTTGCGACAGGCGGCTCGGCAGTTGACGCCATAAATCAGATCAAGAAGCTCGGCGGCAAAAACATCAAGTTCATGTGCATAATCGCAGCTCCCGAAGGTCTTGAGAAACTTCACACGGCTCACCCCGATGTTCAGATTTATATCGGCAACCTTGACCGCGAGCTCAATGCGGACGCTTATATCTGCCCCGGTCTCGGCGATGCGGGCGACAGAATTTTCGGCACAAAATAAACCGTTATTATGAGGAACTGCCGGTTTTCGGCGGTTCCCCGTATAGTTTAAGGAGCGCGGATGAAAAAATTCACAATAGAAAAGAATGATTCGGGTCAGCGCCTTGACAAGTTTATCGGCAAGGCGGTGCCTGCGCTTCCCAAATCTCTGATGTATAAAGAAATCCGCAGGAAAAATATCAAGGTCAACGGCAAAAGGGCGGATATCTCTCAGAAGCTGTGCGAAGGCGACGAGGTTACGCTCTATGTCAAGGATGAGTTTTTCGCTCCGCTAAAAGAAAAATACGATTTTCTCTCGGCTTCAAAGAATCTGAAAACGGTTTACGAAGACGGCAATATTATTCTGCTCGATAAGAGCGTCGGGCTTCTCTCTCACCCGGACGATACCGAATACAATGACACTCTGATTTCGAGAGTCAAGAGATACCTCTATGAGAAGGGCGAGTATGATCCCAAGAGCGAGAATTCCTTTGCCCCGGCTCTCGTTAACAGAATCGACAGAAACACGGGCGGAATAGTAATCGCGGCAAAGAACGCCGATTCTCTGAGAATCCTTAACGGCAAGCTTAAAAACAGAGAGATTCAGAAATATTATCTCTGCGTCGTTCACGGCTATCTCAAAAAAAAGAGCGGAATTCTCATAAACTATATGCTCAAGGATGAGAAAAAGAATAAAGCGGTTGTTTATGACAGGGAGATTCCCGGCGGAAAAACTATGAAGACCGAATACACGGTCCTTGAAGAGAAAAACGGCCTCTCGCTCCTTGAGGTGAGGCTTCACACGGGGAGGACTCATCAGATAAGGGCTCAGTTTTCTCATATAGGGCATCCGCTTCTCGGCGATGGTAAATACGGAACCAACGAGCTCAACAAAAAATACGGCTATAAAAAACAGTTTCTTTATTCGTATAAGCTAAGATTTGACTTTGAAAGCGACGCCGGAATTCTGAACTATCTTGACGGAATGGAATTCGAGGCGGATGACGTATGGTTCAGGAGAGAATTCATTTCCGGCGGGCTGTGGAATTGAATATTTATAAAAAAAGACTTGTAAAACAGCGCCAAATGTATTATTATATCTTTTGTTATATTAAATAATTTTTCTAGTAAAGGATGACCGCGTATGGCTAAGACAGAAAAATCCAAGGCTGAGCTTTACCGCGAAGAGCGTAAGGCGAGAATAGCCAAGGCAACCAAAAAGAATTCCAAAAATATAGAGAAGGGCAAAAAGATTGCAGGCGTCGGCAAAAAGGTCGTTGCCGTCATTCTCTGCGTTGCGATAATTGCAGGTCTGGGTTACTGGCTCAATCTCACTTTCGGTATCGTTGAAGGCCTTGCCACCGCAGCCAAGGTAGGCAACCAGAAGGTATCGGCAAGCGATTTCCATTTCTATTACAGCAACATGTATCAGCAGGCCGCTTACTATGAGCAGATGATGAGCCAGCAGTACGGCTATTCGACCGGCTTTGATTCTTCAAAGTCTCCCGACGAGATTCCCTACACCGGCGAAGACGGAAAGGAAACCACATACGCTCAGTATTTCAAGGATCAGGCTGTTGAGCAGCTTCATCATCTCCTTGCCGTTTATCAGGAAGCCGAAAAGAATAACTTCAAGCTTGATGAAGACAAGGTCAAAGAGATTGACGAGACTATCGAGAATTATAAGAACTCCGCAACCGAAAACGGATTCTCTCTCAACGCTTACCTCAAAGCTTCGTTCGGCGGCGGCTTCACAGAAAAGAAGTTCAGAAAGCAGCTCCTTATTCAGGAGACCGCAAGCGCTTATGAAGAGAAGCTTCATCAGGATTTTGCGGACGGCGTAAAGACCGATGATATTCTCGCAAAATACAAAGAGAACAAAAAAGACTATGACTATGCGGATATTCATTATTACAAGTTCGCGGGTACGGCCCTGACCGCAGAAGAGGGCGAGACCGAGGACGCTCTCAAAGAGAGACAGGATAAAGAAAACGCAAAGATTTACAAGGATGCTGAGGCAGTCTATAAAGATTCAAAGGATGTTGAATCTCTCGAGAGTGCTCTGAAAGAGTATCTTGACAAGAAGGCCGAAGAAGAGAAGGCTGAAGCCGCCAAGGCAAATCCCGCCTCCGCTACCGATGCCGAGGCCGCAACAGCGACCGAGGCTGATGCCGCTACTGCAACTGATGCAGACGCCGCAACCGCAACAGACGCCGAGGAAGAGCCCGCCAAGGAGAATTCCTCAAAGCTCGAGACATCGACTTATTCTTCAATTAAAGCCGCTGTCGGCGAAAAGGGTGCCGACTGGGTTTACGGCGAAGGCCGTAAAGCCGGCGACAGAAAGCTCATCAAGGATGAAGCGAACGCTTATATCCTCATCGTTGACAAAGCTCCCTATCAGGGCAACAGCGTAAGCGTACGTCATATTTCCGTTCCCGCTCTCACCGACGGTGAGGAGGAGCCCACAGCCGCCGATATCAAGAAGGCAAAATCGGATGCCGAGGCTATTCTCAAAGAGTGGAAAGAGGGCAAGAAGACCGAGGAAACCTTCGCGGACCTTGCAAACTCTCACAGCGACGATACCGCCACCAACACCAACGGCGGACTTGTTGAGAAACTCAGAGTAAGCTCCTCAACTTTCAATGATGATGTCAACGCCTGGGCTTTTGACAGCGCGAGAAAAGCCGGCGACACAAAGATTTTTGAAAAAGACGGCGGATTCGAAATCGTTTACTTTGTCAGCAACAACAAGGATGATATCGACCAGTATGACGTAATCAGAAGCGAGCTTGGCAACGAAGCGGCCGAAAAGGCTGAGGAAGATCTCCTTGCCGAAGACGGCGAATACGCCATCGATGTCAATGAATACTGGACAAACAAGATAATGAATGATTTCTGCAAAACAATGAAGAGAAACATTGCTTACCAGAACAGATAACAGATTTACGGCGGTATCTCAGGATGCCGCCGTGTGTCCTTTAATTACTGCCGGAAGTGAAAGGGTGTAAATTAAAATGTATAATTTCAAACCTCTGCTTTGTTATAAAGTTAACGGTGAAAAGAGAAGCTCATCCAATGTTGATACGGCCGATTATTCTCTTGAGCTGTCAGTCAACGAGAGCAAGATAAAATGCGTTCTTCATCCGAAAAAAGAGATTGAGCTCTCTTCTTTTTCGCTTGAAACCCGCAAGTCAATGTCCGACGACGAATTCTTTTTCGTAAACGGATTCCAGTCCTGGTCAACATCTCCCGAGGTAAAAAAGACGGACGCCGTTAAGGGAATTATCTCCATTGCCAATATCACAAAGTTTACCAGGCATCTCGCCGCAATGTCGGGCGACTATCTCTTTGAGAAGTATGATAACGTGCCCGGACATTTTCACTCCTTCACCTATACGTATTTCAGAAAAGGGAATGATATTGAGCTTTTCGGCTCGATGTCCGAAAGAAACGGCTATACCGTTTTTGAGATGGATAACGGCACGGGCAAATTCTTTGTCAAAAAGGATGTTGACGGCGTGATTACGGGGGAGGATTATGTCCTTCTCGATGTATCGGTAATCTGCAAGCCTTATGACGACGCGTTTGACGAATACTTTGCGTCGATGAATCTCAGGAAATCAAAGATTAAGCATATGTCCGGCTACACCTCCTGGTATAATTATTTCCAGAAGATTGACGAGAATATAATTCTGCGCGATCTTGAGGGAATAGACAGGGTGAAGGAAGATGTTTCGATATTCCAGATAGATGACGGCTACGAAACATACGTCGGCGACTGGCTTGATGTCGATAAGAATAAATTCCCCGCCGGAATGAAATTCATCGCTGATAAGATTCACGAAAAGGGATATAACGCCGGTATCTGGGTAGCGCCGTTTTCTTGCCAGAGAGTATCGAAGGTCGCAAAGACTCATCCCGAATGGCTTATAAAAGACAGCTCGGGCAAACCTATGTGGGGCTGCTTCGCCTGGGGAGGCGCCTATACTCTCGATATGTATAACCCCGAAGCCGCGGAATATATCAGGAACTGCTTTGACGTTATCCTCAACGAGTGGGGCTATGATATGGTCAAGCTCGATTTCCTTTATTCTCAGGCAATCTATCCGCGTAACGGCAAATCGCGCGGTCAGATTATGTGCGAGGCTATGGATTTCCTTCGCGAGTGTGTCGGCGAGGATAAGCTCATCCTCGGCTGCGGTGTTCCTCTCGGGCCCGCATTCGGCGTGGTTGACGCCTGCCGTATCTCCTGCGATGTCGATCTCGTCTATGCAGGCAAGTTCTATGATAAGCTCGGCGTCAACAGAGAAGTGCCTTCGGCTCAGAATTCAATGAATAACAGCATATTCCGCAGACATCTCAATCAGAGAGTATTCTGCAATGACCCCGATGTATTCTTCCTCAGAAAGACTAATCTCAGCTTTACCGACGAGCAGAAGTATATTCTCGGTAAGGTCAACAATCTTTTCGGCGATGTTCTCTTCGTTTCCGATAACGCCGGAGATTACGGCGAAAAAGAGATTGATATGGTAAGGCAGTTTTTCAAAGAGAATGACTCAAAGGTTATTTCCGCGGGATACACGGATAAGGATATAATAACAGTCCGCTATCTTGAGGGAGACAAAGAGACAGCCTTCTCATTCAATATGAAGAAGGGCGTTATAATCAAATAAGCCGGGCGGTGATTCGATGAGCAGAGAGTTTACATTTGACGAGATAATTATGGAGCCCGAAAGATTTTCTTCTTTGGCTCAGAGCGGCAGACAAGATATGTATTATGTGGCGGCGCTAACGGTTGTTGCTCTTTGCAACTATACTGTCAGCGACGAAAACTGCCACGCGATGCTCGATATGATAAAGAATCCCGCACAGCCGACAAGCGTTTATGAGAAGCAGTTTCTCAGGGACCGCCTCAGAGGGAAGGAATATAAACCGTTTTCTTATTTTTCCGGAGCTTCTCCGATGAACGGTTACACTCCCGACGTGCCCTATAAGATTACGGTTGAATCAAACCCGTATTCTTTTACCGGGGAGGACAGGGCCGTCCTTTATCTCAAATCGGGCGGCGCGGATTCTCCGAGACAGGTAGGTCTCAGAAAAAAGCTCAGCACCGGAGAATGGTTCCTCGTTGAGCAGTTCCTTTTATCCGATATCAGAGACCCGGTCAGAAACGAAGCGGGAGAAACAGTCGATCCCTGGGAATGACAAAATGATAAGCGGCGGAGCATAACGCTCCGCCGCTGTTTTGCTTTAATCAATCATCATCGTCTTCAAAATAATTGTCATCCCTGATGACGCTGATATTTGATATTTCATTCTCTTCATTTCCGTAAATAAGCTTTTCGAGT
>CACZTQ010000067.1 GCA_902784155.1 Oscillospiraceae bacterium | reverse complement strand
TATTGTAGCAGACCGCAGAGAGGACTATAACGATATATTTTATCATTCTCGGCGTCTCGTAAGTGAGCAGGGAATTGACCGCTATGCCGACCACCATAAGAGGGCCGAGCACTTTGCCGCAGGCGGTTTTGCCCTTGTATCTCGTGATGAGATAGTTGATGGGCGAGCCGCTGAATTCCGCTATGCCGGCAATGATATTCATCGAAATGAAAATGTTGTAGGTATCCGTCACGCTGACCATGAAATACTGATCCGCGTAGCTGCAGAAATACCTGCTCATCGAGAAAAACAGCGCTATGATGAAATACTGCCTGAAAGCCCTGTTTGAGAAGACGAGCCTGTATTCGTTGAGCAGATGCTTTATATCGAGCGGCGGATTCACCTGATGTTCGGACGACGGCTCCTTCGTCTTGAAGAAGCAGTAGATGGGAGACCAGAGAAACCATATCATCAGAACGATGCCGACCATCGCGTAGTTGTGCCTGTCACCGGGCGACGGGGTTGGAAGCCCTATCAGGGCGGTCTTTACGCTGAATCCGCTCAGAGCCAGCGCCGTAAATACGTAGGACGTTACCTGCCCGACCGAGTTCATCGCGTATTCGACTATTTTATACTGGGTTCTCTCAAAGTAACCCGGGGCGATTGTGGGAAGCATCGCCTCGTGAGGAATCGAGAGCATCGTCATGCAGGTGCAGTAAAACAGGGATGAGAAGAGATACCAGAGCCAGGTGGCGTTTGGATTCCCCTGCGATGAAATGCCGAACGAGGTCCACTTTGTGAGGTAGGCGAGAGCAAACGGAATCGCCGAGATAATAAGATACGGCCTGTGTCTGCCGAGCCTCGATTTTGTCCTGTCGGTCAGAATGCCCATAACCGGGTCGCTCACGGCATCCCACAGACCCGCGATGAGCGTGATTCTGCCGGCCATTCCCGTCTTCATTCCCTCCACATAGGCGAGGAACTGCTGATGGAACTGACCGAGGGGATAACCGGCTCCGCCGATTGTGATGTTGGCGCTGGTGTAGTGCGCTTTGGGAGCGAGCCACTCTCCGAACCGCCCTTCGATGCCGACAATATCTTTTACTTTGTCGCCGACCTTGCTCATTATATCACCGCCGTTAATAAGTTTAGTACCGCGTGACAGTTATTCACTTTATATTATCAAATCTTCCCTTTACGGTCAAGATGATATTTAAAAAACGGAGAAAAAGGCGGCCCCTGACAAAAAATCGGCGGAATTTGAATGATGTAAATTGACAAAATGTTTTTCTTATGCTAAAATCCGTCATAGTAGGCGCGTCTGATCTCCCGATATGTCAATATCAATTTTGCCGACGGACCTACTGAGGAGCACTTCGCCTGCTGCCCGTGGCGGAGTGCTCCGGGTGTTTTTTGTGAAAAATATTCAATTTGAGCTCGCGATTTTCTATTATAAATTGTAGAGAAAATCAAGAAAAAATAAAAATTTCAGTAGATTTTTTTGTTCTTATATGATATAATCATCGAGGTAATTTATAACTTATTTTTCTATAACATTGTTATTTGTCGCTTATTTCAGAGATTTGCCATAATTTTTCCCGGCTCATTCCGCTGCGGAATTTTGCGGGCCGGAGTATTATTTCCGAGGTGAGACGAAATGAATAAAACTGCCGGCGTTATCAGAGCCGCCGTCACCTGGATTCTCCTCATACTGACCGTAGCGGTAATGCTGTTTACCTTCATTTCCGTTTCTACTTTCGGCGGAAACAACAGGAGCATTTTCGGCTACAAGGCTTTCATAGTCCTTTCCGACTCGATGAAGGCCACGGATTTTGAAGCGGGAGACGTCGCGGTAGTCAAAGAGGTTGACCCCTCAACTCTCGAAGAGGGAGACATAATCACCTTCATATCGAGAAACAGCGAAAGCTACGGCGAGACGGTCACCCATAAAATCCGCCGCAAGACGGTTACCGCCGCGGGCGACCCCGGATTTGTCACCTACGGCACTACTTCAAATACGGACGACCCGACAGTTGTCGATTACTTTGACGTTGAAGGCAGATATGTTTTCAGAGTTCCTAAGGTCGGCAGACTTTTCAACTTCATGAAAACCGTTCCCGGATATATCTGCTGCATTCTTATTCCTTTCCTTCTTTTCATCGCCGTCCAGGCTGTCAACACGGTAAAGGCTTTCAAAAATTATAAGAGAGAGCAGACCGAAGCCCTTATG
>CACZTQ010000066.1 GCA_902784155.1 Oscillospiraceae bacterium | reverse complement strand
TGCGTCCTTGTCAGACACGGTGAAGCAAGAGCGTCTTATTACACAAGAAAAGATGCCGAGTGAAAGAAAAAGGCAAGACAGCGGGCGAAGAAGCGCCCGGTAAAGGAGTTGCTCAGATGGAAAACGTTACGGATAAAAGCGGCGGGGCCGGTCCGCGCGGATACGGCAGACCGTCATATCATTACAGGCCCTCGAAGGGCTGGATAAACGACCCTAACGGGCTCGTTTGGTTTCGCGGGTATTATCACATATTCTGCCAGCACTCGCCCAATTTTGAGACCCCCTGGCACGAGAGCATGCACTGGGCTCACGCGAGGACGAAGGATTTCGTCACTTTTGAGGAGCTACCCGTGGCGCTTTATCCCGACAGGGAATATGACAGGGACGGATGCTGGTCGGGTACGGCCATTGTAAAAGACGACACTCTTTATCTTTTTTACGCCTGTGTGCGTGACGGGGAGCAGACCGTCGGCGTCGCTTTTTCAAAGGACGGAATCCATTTTGAAAAATATGAGGGCAACCCGGTCATCGCCTCTTTCCCGCCCGACGGCTCGCCCGATTTCAGGGACCCGGCCGTCTGTTTCGCCGAAGCGAAATACAGATGCGTTATGGCTTCGGGCAACCGCGAAAAGCAGACCGCAAACCTCCTGCTCTATGAGAGCGATAATCTGCTCGAATGGAAATACAGCGGAATCCTGCGCGAGTGGCAGGGCGCAAAATTCGCGGAATGTCCCTCGTTTCTGAAATTCGGCGATAAATATCTGCTCTCGGCCTCGGTCTGCAGAGAGGAAGGTCACAGCTTCTCAATGGCGGTCGGTACATTTGAAAACGGCCGTTTCAATATTGAATACGAGAGTGAGGTTGACAGGGGGCCCGACCAGTACGCCGGGCAGATTTTCCGCGATGACAGGGGAAGGGCGATTCTCATATCCTGGATTCCCGGCTGGAATTACGCGGGATACGCAGAGCGCGATATCGGATGCATATCCGCCCCGCGCGAAATAACCTACGAAGGCGGAAAGCTCCGCGCTTTCCCCGTCCCCGAGGTCAGACAGTTTCTGACGGACGGCGACCCCGCCCTGACCCGCACGTCGGACGGCTTCCGCATAAAAAGGACGGGGCGCGGGGATGTCATATACACGGGAGAAATAAAGAGTCTTCACGTTTTGCGTGATGAGTATATACTCGAGGTATTTGTCAACGGCGGCGAGGAGGTTTTCACCGCCCTGCTGTAATAATAAAAAAACGCCTTGGACGGCGTTAAAGAATTCACCACAAAAACCAAGGAAGCCTGGAAGAGTCTTATCCTCTGATGCCGGACAGTCCGCGCTGTCAAAAAAGCCGGTAAAGCGGCGTCCTTGTCAGACACGGTGAAGCAAAAGCTTCTTATTACACAAGAAAAGATGCCGAGTGAAAGAAAGAATATCACTTTACTTTTTAAATTATTTATGATAGTATTATTCAGACAAGTCTGTAATATCCGGTGAGTCATTTGTATTGTACAGGTCGCGCACAGCCATTATATAACAAATACACCCGGATTCGTTTTTTTTTACATAATAGTGAGGATTTTCAATGTTCGAAATATTTATTTCTTATAAGCACACCGATAATGACGGTTCTCTCTCCGAAGACTATTATTGCGCAAAAAAGCTGTATACAAAACTGGAAAAAGCGGGATACTCGGTATTCTTTTCGGACCGTTCAATCCAGGAAATGGGCGAATCTGATTTCGACAAATTGATAGATAAAGCGCTGGATGAATGCAAAGTAATGATTGTTGTGCTGACCGATGTTAAACAGGCTGAATCAAAATGGGTCAGCGATGAATATGAAAGCTTTCATAAAGATATTAAAAACAACATTAAGCCCGACGGTCGTCTGTTTACTTATACAAAAGGCGTAAATACCAATGAACTCCCGCGCAAATTAAGAAATGTCCAAAACTATGAAATAGAAAATGGCTATAATGATTTGGCCGAAAGCCTCAAAAACATTTTCAAGAAAGAGAAACGGTTCCGGATCAAAGAAAAATCGGAAATCACATTTGAAGACATAGAGGCCGCGGTAGAACTTGACGGCGTTGTTTTCAGCGGAATGGAACATGTTGACCCAAAAGAATGCTTGAAATGGTTTAATCAGAATCCATATATATATCTTTTTGCCGAAGAAATATCGACTAACAGAATTGTCGCTTACACAAATACCGCTCCCGTTACGGACGAATGCTATGAAATGATCAAAAGCGGGACTTTTCTTACCACCAATATTACAGACGATATGCTCCTTACTTATGATATGCCCGGAGCATACAACTTATACTTTTTCTCTGTAGTTATTGCTCCGGAGTTCAGAAACACTGAGCTTCTGAATATGCTGATCGGCGCCCTTGCTAAAAGGTTTAAGGAACTGGCCGACCAAGAAAAATATGTCAGAAGGATGATAGCCGACGCCGTAACCATAGACGGTGAGCACTTCTGCGAATTATTCCGTATGAAAAAAATCACTTCAAGCACGCACGAATCCAAGCTGTATGAAATCAAAATGATTCCTCCGGAATTCAGAGTGATTAATCCATCCATTAAAGAGCTGAAAGATCTCTACAAACAGGTATATGAAGAAAAGCCGTATTTATTTGACGAAGATTAGATATGAATAATGAAATTGCAGAAAAACCGGTGACGCCGGGAGAATTAAGCAAAATTAACCGATTGATGATTGAGGCGTTCCCCGAAGCGGAACGGTCATGCGCAAAAGAATTGTTTGAATTATCAAAGGATCCTGCCGTATCGTTTTCGGCATATTACAATTCGGACTGTTTTTTAGGATTTTCTTTTTCGGTTCATAAATATGGATTTTTATTCCTGTATTATATTGCCGTTGTGGAGAACTGCCGTTGCAAAGGATACGGAACCGAAATTCTGAAAAACCTTTGCAGCAAAAGTGACGCCCCGTTGATTGTGAATATAGAATCATTAAAAGGTAAATGCCGTAACGGCGGTCAAAGGCTTAGGAGGTTGGAATTATACAAGCGCTGCGGTCTCAACTTGACCGGGCACCATTTAATACACGACTGTGTTGAATATGATATTATTTGCTCCCGCGTTATTACAAAAAATGATATGGATAATTATAAAAAGCTATTGATGAGTATATCTCTTGAATATGCTTCAGACACCCTCATATGATGCAAAAAATCTCTTCCGGACCGGGAGAGATTTTTTAAACTGATGTTTATCTTTTATAAATCGGCCAGAGAGTCAATCATCTGTAAACCAAGACCGATTGTTGTGAAAAATCCGGAACAAACCACTCCGCCTTACCGGTTGAATAAGAAGAAAAGGATGCTCACAAAAAAGGATGAAACCACATCGGCTATGCCGTCAACGGCTGTTGCAAGAAACTCAAACATAAGCAAAACCTCCTTGCTTTTTTTATAATTATATCACAGGCGTATTGCGTATTCATCAAGAAAATGTAAACAATTATTGTTTCGCGTTATCCCTGACGGGATAGGTGACCTCGCAGATTTTTTCGTCCGCGCTGTCGTATCTCCATTCGCCGTTATAAAAATCCCTGCCTCTGACGCAAACGCTGCCGTCATAGACCTCGACCTCGATACCGATGCCGCTCTCTTTATAAATCTCATTGTCTTTTTCGCCCGCGAGATGTGTCAGGCGGGGCAGATAAATCTCGGGGTAACCGTTATCATCATGGAATGACCAGAAGAGATAAAGCGGCCTGTGGGTATGGCCGACAAAGCTGAAAATATCGTGCTCCCTGTTGTACGCCGCGAGAATATCCGAAAGGCGCGAGGTCTCTTCGCCGTTTTCATCGACCGCGTCATAGGAGGGATGGTGTGAGAATACAAACGCCGGCTTCCCGCTTTGAGCCGCCTTCGCGAGCACGCTCTCGAGCCAGTCATACTGCGCGTCTGTCATATATAATTCGGATACTCCGTGGGATTCCATACCGAGCACTATGAAATAATAGCCGTCAATCACCTCATAATAATAGGGGCTCTCAAGCTTCCTGCCGAAGAAGGCGTCGGTGAATCCGAGCCAGCGGCTGCGGAGCGCATCGTAATCTCCGCCTCCGTTGCCGAGATCGTGATTGCCTATAACGGGCAGAATTTTTTCACCGCGCAGGAGCTCTGTCACTGCTCCGTGAAAGAGCAGATTCTCGACGACCTGGCCGTTCATTGTGTTGTCGCCGAGGAAGACAATCGCGTCATTCCCGCTTTTATTCTTTTTCACATCCTGAAGCGAACGGGCAAACACCTTGTATCTCTGAAAATTGTTGCCCTCGATATGAGAATCCGATAAAACGGTGAAATTAAGCCTGCATTCCGCCGGGTCTTTCACATCGTATTCCGCCGTCTTCCCCTGCCCTGCCGGTATGAGCATAAAGAATGTCATCACCGCCGCGGCTATCCTGAGAAGAGAATATTTAATCGCCATAAACGTTCCTCCACATTCTTTTATAACCGCATTATACACCCCGCGGGCGTCAAATGCAAGAATCCCGGCGCAAAACCTTTTGCCAAAGAAACGCCGTTATGTTATTATTGAACGGGGTGAGATAATGAAAGAATACAGAGGGTTCATGCTCGACAGCGTGCGCCACTTTCAGAGCACGGACGAAATCAAAAAACTGATTGACGCCATAGCGCTTCTCGGATTCAATAAATTCCACTGGCATCTGACGGACGACCAGGGCTGGAGATTCGCGAGCGACAGATTCCCACGGCTCAACACCGTGGCGGCCGTGAGGCCTTATTCCGATTTCGGCAAGACGCTTATCAGGGAGCCCTACGGCAGGCTTTATTCAAAAGATGAGATGAGAGATATTGTCTCATACTGCTCCGGCAAAGGGATTGAAGTCATACCCGAGATTGAAATGCCCGGGCATACGGGCGCTCTGCTCTCGGCGTTTCCGTCGCTTTCCTGCGGCGGGAAGAAAGTCAGAATCAAAACGCACCAGGGCGTTTTCAGGGATGTTCTCTGCATAGCGCGTGAAGAAACATTCGAGACCGTCACGGCGCTGATTGATGAATTCCTTGAGATTTTCCCGGGCGAATTCTTCCACATCGGCGGGGACGAAACGCCTCCCGATCACTGGAAAAGCTGCCCCGACTGTCAGAGAAAAATGAGGGAGCTCGGTCTTGAAGATTACTCCGCTTATCAGAATATCTTTATGAACAGAGTCATCGATTATCTCGCGGGCAAGGGCAGGCGCGCCATAGTATGGAACGACTCGGTCAAAGGCGGAAATCTCGATAAAAGAGCGATAATTCAGTATTGGAAAGAGCGCGACAGGGCAAGCGTCGATTTCATAAACTCGGGCGGACGGGCGATTCTCTCGCCGTTTTCATACTGCTATCTCGATTATGATTATTCCATCACGCCTCTCAACCGCGTGTATTCGCTAAAACCATCTCTTCGCGGTCTTACGGATGAGGGCAAAAAGAATATTCTCGGCCTCGAGGCGCCGATTTGGACAGAATACATCGACAATGATGAGAAGCTCGAACGGCTGCTTTTCCCGAGAATCATCGCCGTTTCAAAGGCGGCGCTCGGCGAGAATGACGGACCTTATGAAGAATTCCTGCGCGAGATAAAAGAAATGCGCGGGCGGCTCGGCGGGTATGTGTTTGAGGATGAGCGGCGCTGGACTAAGACGAGGCTGTCTTACGCCGCCGGCTGGCTCAGATTCGTCAGAGACAATTACACAGCCGGATATATCAGAGAGCAGCTCTTCGGAAAAGATTATCTGCCCGGTAACAAGTGAAAAATTCACGGCCTGCGGGAAATCATCGCCGCAGGCCGCCTTTGTTATTAATACGCTTCATCCCGGGACAAATCCCCGGGAGATTTTATTTATAAGGGATGAATCCGGATTTACGGGCACGGGTTTATTCATAAATATCGACCGTCTCCCCTGCCTTCACGGGGCTTCCCAAAACGGGGAGGCCGAAGCGGTATGAGACGGGCTGCACCCGCACGCTCCTCGCGTTCCATCCCGTGCCGGATTCGATGTTTGCGTGATAGACCATGTAGTCCTCGCCGCCGCTCGAAACGAAGCTGCAGTGACCCGGTCCCCAGGCCGTCTCCGCCTTTTTCATAACGGGCAGGGGGCTCTTTGCCCAGCCGCCCGCGCTGCCGGGATTCCCGGTGAGCTTCAGCATACCGATACAGTAGTCGTCGGTCCAGCTTCCGCTCGCGGAGTAAAACAGGAATATCCCGTCTTTGCCGTAAAGGACGGCGGGGCCCTCGTTAATCGGCATCCCGTTTTTCTCCCACGAATATTCAGGCGACGAAATTCTGACCCTCTCACCGTCAATATGCAGAGGGTCGCTCATATGAGCGATATAGAGATTCTGACTCCCGTCGGTGTCATTCTCCCAGCCGGACCATATAAACCAGAGCTCTCCGTCACAGTTGAGGACGGTGCCGTCAATGGCCCATTTGTCGCTCCTGTCGCTGATTTTGCCCTCCATAACATAATCCCCGTCGGGAGTGTCGCAGGAGAGGACATACATGCGGTGATGCTCGTTTGCCCCGTCGTCGGCGCAGACATAGATATACCACCGCCCGTCGATGAAGTGGAGCTCGGGCGCCCAGTAATCTGACGAATACTCCGTGCCTTCGGGCGCTGTGTAAACCCGTCTGCCGGGAGCGTCCCAGAGCTCAGCGAGAGAGGCGGCGCTTTTGACGCCCATCCCGTTGCCGAGAGGATAGCAGTAATAGTATCTGCCCCCGTGCTCGCAGAACCAGGGGTCGCAGCCTCCGCCCAGAGGCATTGTGACCGCCGTCTTTTTGCCTTCGGGAGCTTTCCTCACAGGCGCGGGCAGTACGGCATTCAGAAGCGAGGCAAAAAAGACAACCGCCGCAGAAAAAAGAGAAAGAATATTCATAATGACTCCGTCCGGATTATTCAACGCCGCCCGGCGACGGCGTAAGATTATGAAAAATCCGGAGACTGTCACCCGGACGGTCCCCGGAAATAGGGTTTGTTATTTACGCGGCAGCCTTGTCTTTCTTTGATACTGCAAGATTGACAATGATGCCGAGGATAAGAGCGCAGGCAACCTCTGTGAGGGTAACCTTGCCGATTGAAAGGGTCATTCCGCCGATACCGGAAATGAGTATGGTGGCAACGACAAAGAGATTTCTGTTGTCGCCCAGGTCAACGCCCTGAATCATCTTGAGGCCCGATACGGCGATGAATCCGTAGAGGGTGAAGCAGACGCCGCCCATTACGCAGCCGGGGATGGTTGAAAGGAATGTGACAAACGGCGCGCAGAACGAAGCGAGGATGGCGATTATGGCCGTTGCGAGGATGGTGACTATCGAAGCGTTTCCGGTGATGGCAACGCAGCCGACGGATTCGCCGTATGTGGTGTTCGGGCAGCCGCCGAAGACAGCGCCGACTATTGAGCCGATACCGTCGCCGAGAAGAGTTCTGTGAAGGCCGGGATCCTCAAGAAGCTCCTGACCGATAACGGAGGAAAGATTCTTGTGGTCCGCTATATGCTCCGCAAAGACAACGAATGCAACGGGAATATAGGCGACGGCAATGGTGCCGACATAGGAGGGAGTGATATCGCCGAAGCTCTTGAACGCCTTGACAAATGTGAAGTCGGGAATCCACTGCATATTCTGGAAAGCGGAGAAGTCGATTATAATAAGGTTGTCATTGCCGGTCTTTTTGCCGATGAGATACATAATCGTCGCGAAGATGTAGCCCGCCGCGATACCGATGATGAAGGGGATGAGCCTGGCTGTCTTTTTGCCGTAAACCGAGCAGAGAATAACGGTGAAGAGAGTGATGAGAGCGCAGATGAAGCCTATCCAGCCCTGAGTATTCATCACAAAGCCGCTGTCTGTTGCGGCGTATTTGAGAGCATCACCGACAGCGTTGCCGGCAAGCGAAAGGCCGATTATCGAAACTGTGGGGCCTATAACAACCGCGGGCATAAGCTTGTTAATCCAGTTAACGCCCGCCACTTTAACGATTATCGCTATGACAACATAGACGAGACCCGCGAAGGCCGCGCCGAGGATGAGGCCCATATAGCCCGCTCCCGCCGAGGCCGCGCCGCCGAACGCCGCGAACATCGAGCCGATGAAGGCGAAGGATGAGCCGAGGAAAACAGGGCTCTTGAATTTGGTAAAGAGCAGATAAACCAGGGTGCCTACGCCGGCTCCGAAGAGAGCCGCCGACTGGCTCATGCCGTTACCGATGATTGCGGGTACTGCGATAGTCGCAGCGAGGATGGCGAGGAGCTGCTGGAAAGCAAAGACAACAATCTGCAATGCCTTCGGTTTGTCTTTTACGCCGTAAGTCAGATTCATAAGATTACCTCCGTATTTTTACGCTTTCGCGTTATTTCACAATTCAATCCCTCTGCCAGAGAGCGACGCCGATTTCTTTATCAAACGGCGGGAAGCTGACAACGATGACCTCGCTGCCCGAGGTCGGGATATTCCTGCCGACATAATCCGCTTTGATCGGGAGCTCCCTGTGCCCCCTGTCAACGAGAGCGGCGAACTGTATCCTCCCGGGTCTTCCGAGGCTTATGAGAGCGTCCATAGCCGCCCTTGCCGTCCTGCCCGTAAAGAGCACGTCGTCAACCATTATGACGGTCTTTCCCGTTATGTCAAAATCGATTTCGGTCCTGTTGAGACCGGGCTGCGGCGAGCATTCCGTAAGGTCGTCGCGATAGAGAGTTATGTCAAGGTAACCCACCCTGACCTCCGGGCCGAGAGCGCGGACCTTCTGCGCGAGAACATCGGCGAGAGGCGCTCCCCTGCGCATTATACCGACCATACAGAGCTCTGTTTCGCCGGGGTTATTCTCAACTATCTCGTGAGAAATCCTCGTGAGCGCTCTGCCGACAGCGGAGCTGTCCATTATAACAGATTTGAATTTCATTTCACCATAAAAAAAGCGACCCTGTTTTCACAAGACCGCACAAAACCGGCAGGTGTTACCTGCTCTGCTTCTTATAACTGTCTTGCCGGCATCACGGTACCGTTTTAAAGACTGTCCGGGACTTTTCTCTGTCCTCCGTAAAATAATACCACAATATTATGTGTTTGTAAAGAACACATATAACAAAATATTGAAAAAATTTGCCGCGGAACGCCCCGTGTTTTTCTTGAGATCGCCGGATAATATGGTATAATAGAAAGGTAAAGCCGATTTTCACATCCAACCTTAATCAAGGAGAGAAAAAAATGAAAAAAATAATCGTCGCGGGAGCCGGTCACGGCGGGCTGACAGCAGCCTTCCTTTTGGCGGAAAACGGGTATGACGTCACGGTTATGGAGGCAAAGCGCCGCAATGAGCTCGGGCACGACTGGCACGACTGCGTCTGGATGCCAGATTTTAAGCGCCTGGGTCTGAAGGCGGACGATGAAAAATTTGTGCTCCCATTCTTCAGCTACACCTATCACAACCCCGCCGAAACGGTCGCGATCACGGTTGAAAACAACCATCTTGACAATCTCAGGATGATGGACCGCAAATACCTTTATGATGTTCTCACGGAAAGATGCAGAAAAAGCGGCGTAAAGTTTGAATTCGGCAAAAAGATTACGGGAGCCGTCACGCAGGGCAACAAAGTCTGTGGAGTTCACACGGCAAAGAAAGAATATCTCTGCGACCTCGTTATAGACGCCGCGGGCATCGACTCGCCGGTGCGCCGCTCCCTGCCCGCGAAATCCGGGGTTCAGAATGAAATCGACCCCGGCAAGGTCATATACACATACAGGGCATATTACGAAAACCGCCTTCATAAGCCGGCGCCCGATTCGCAGAATATATACTTCTTCCACTGCGGCAGAGCCGGAATGGACTGGCTTGTAACCGAAAAGGATTTTGTTGATATTCTTGTCGGCAGCTTTGAGCCTCTCACGGATGAGGCGATAAGCGAGGCTGTTGCGGATTTCAGCCGCATTTATTCGCATACGGGCGAAAAGATTATCAGAGGCGGCACGGTGAACAGAATCCCCATCGGCAGCGCGATACCGAAATTTGTCTGGAACGGTTACGCCGCGATAGGCGACAGCTGCTCGATGCCGGAGCCGATGAGCGGCTCGGGAATCAACAGGGCCCTCTGCGCGGGAGAAATCCTCGCGGAAACTGTTACGGCCGCCGGAGATGGCGAGCTGACCGAAAAAACGCTCTGGAAATACGAAAACGACTATCTCAAAAAGCACGGCGAAAACTCCTACAGCGACTCGATTCTCAGGGAATTTCTCGCGTCTCTCACCGCCGAGGAGCTCGATTATTTCTTTGAGCATAAAATCCTGACCGAGGCCGAAATAGGCGGAGCGTCGATAAAATTCACCTCGCCCGTTCAGATGCTTCAGAAGATTGCCTCGTTTGTGCCTAAGGCCTACCTTCTACCCCGCATTACCGAGGCGCTCAGAAAACTCGCCGCGGCCGAAAAGGTCAAGCAATTACTTCCCGAAGAATTCAGCCGCAACGCCTACGCATACTGGCTGAGATACTATAATCAGATGTAACGGAGATTCCGCCTATGAAATGCGCTGTTTACACTCTCGGATGCAAGGTCAATCAGTATGAATCCGGGGCGATGATTCAGAGCCTTGAAAAACACGGATTTGTCAGCGCCGACCCCTCCGAGGAAGCGGATATATATATAATTAACTCCTGCACCGTTACCGCCGAAAGCGACAGAAAAACGAGGCAGGCGGTCAGAAGATTCAGAAAGAATCACCCCGGCAGCATTATCGTGCTCACGGGATGTATGGTGCAGGCATTCCCCGAATCGGAAAAGGACCTGCCCGAAGCGGATATCATTGTCGGCAACAGGAATTCCGACAACATCTACGGCCTGATTCTGCAGTATATCGCAAATCCTCACAGGATAGTCAGCATCGAGCCGCACAGGACCGGAGACAAATACAGGGGAAACACCGTTTCCGACTACATCGACAAAACCAGGGCGGTCGTCAAGATCGAGGACGGGTGCAACAGATTCTGCTCATACTGCATAATACCCTACGCGAGGGGAAGAGTGCGCTCAAAGCCTCCCGAAGAAATCGGGAAGGAAGTCAAAGCCCTCGCGCAGAACGGATTCCGCGAGATAGTTCTTGTGGGCATAAATCTCTCGGCCTACGGCAGCGACATTTCGTCTGACCTTGTCAGCGCCGTCAGGATTGCGGCTCAGACCGAAGGAATCGAAAGAGTGCGTCTCGGCTCTCTTGAGCCCGACCACATAACGCCGCAGGTTATCGCGGGGCTCTCGGAAATAAGCAAATTCTGCCCTCAGTTTCATATCTCGCTTCAGAGCGGATGCGACAAGACTCTCAAAAAGATGAACAGGCATTACAGCAGCATCGAATATGAGGATCTATGCTCATGCCTTCGCAGGACTTTTCCCGACGCGTCGATAACCACCGACGTCATGGTCGGATTCCCCGGGGAAACGCAGAGCGATTTTGATATATCTCTCGATTTTGTCAGGAGGATGAAATTCGAAAAGGTCCATATTTTCCCCTATTCGAGAAGGCCCGGAACACCCGCCGCGAATATGGATTCTCAGGTTGAGAACGCCGAAAAACAGCGGCGCGCGGAGATAATGATGACCGAATGCGAAAAAATCAGGGCCGCCTGGCTTGAGCGTCAGGTCGGAAGGATTCTCGAAATCATCCCCGAGGAAAACCGCGGCGGAGAAATCAAGGGATACACCGCGAATTACACCCCGGTCGCCGTAAAAGGCAACTGCCCGTGCGGCTCTCTGATAAAGGTCAGAATCACCGGCGTCGAAAACGACTTCTGCACAGGCGTCCCTTGCGAATGATTCAGATAATCTCCCGATGCCCCGTAACCGGAACGGGGCATACTTTTATTTTGAAAAAATATTAACAAAATATTAACTCAGTATTGATTTTCCGGAAAAATGCTTTATAATAGAGAATTGGTATATTTATTACTACAGCATTATGAAAGAGGTATGTCTGATGAAAAGAATCATTTCTGTCGTTCTTGCCGCAGTTATATCGCTCTTTGCGGCGGTCAACGCTTTCGCGGCAACCGGTGACGGTTTATATGAACGCATCAGATCGATTCCGAATGTTATTCTCGCCGATGAATTCCGCGATTCGGATTTTGCGCCTTACGAGCAGGCGCAGGGTGATAAGCTCCTCACCGTTGACCTGATTTCCGATACCCATATCGGCTCAGACGGAACGGAGTATTACGCAAGGCAGGCGGTTTCGCTCATGAACTCCGAAAAGGATTCTCTTGACGGAGTCATTATTCCCGGTGACCTCACCCACACCGGCAACAGCTACGAATTCGATGAGTTTTATTCGATAGTTGAAGGCTACAGAGGCGAAAATCTCATAACCGCCAACGGCAACCACGACTACGGCCGCTGGACGCAGGCGGGCGAGATGAGATACACGGCCATCGATCACCGCAACAGCTTTATGGGTATCGACACCCGCAAGGATTATTACAGCACCGAGCTCAAAGGATGCAAGGTTGTTGTTATGGGCAGCGAGGGCAACAAGCCCAACAGCGCATATATCAGCGATGAGCAGCTTGCCTTTGTGGATTCCGAGCTCAAAGAGGGCGCGAAGGACGGCAGACCCGCTTTTGTCATCTGCCACTGGCCGATGAGAAACACTCACGGCGAGCGTATTTCGTGGCCGATAATTCCCGGCGGCGCTCTCGACTCCTCCACAACTCAGAAGCTCAAAAGCATTCTCTCAAAGTATGATAACATTTTCTATATCAGCGGACATCTTCACGCCGGCCTTAACGGCAGACTCTCGCGCTTCTTCTTCCGCGCCTGCTGTGTTGAGCAGCACGACGGAATCACCTGCATCAACGTACCGAGCCTCGGCCAGGGCAACCACCTGGGCAAGATGTCAAAGGGTACCGGAATGCGCCTGACCGTTTACAGCGACAAGGCGGTTATAGAGGGCAGAGACTTTACGACGGGCGAATGGCTTGACAGATATGTTTATGAGGTGAGCCTCAACAACGCCCGAATCCCCGCGGACGAGCCCATGCCCGCGCTTCTTCCCGAAATCCCGCCGGAGACCCCGGACGAAGAAAACTACGCAGCCTGAAAAACTACTAAAATACTTTGGAAAAGGGTAACAATATGAAAAGGTATCTTGCAGCTATTCTCGCAGTAATCACGGTATTCCTCTGCTTCGGCATCTGTGCCAGAGCCGGCGGAGACACCGGCGCCCCGTCAGACGTATCGGACGGCGGCTCGGTTGAAGAGCCCGTAACCCCGACCGACGCGGAAACAAAGCCAACAAAACCCACGAAGCCCACAAAACCCGAGAAGGAAGACACCAGCAGATACGCCGAGATGTATCTCATATCCTACTGGAATGTCGCCTCGCCTCACGTATTCGTCTATTTCAAGAATCTCACGAAGCACGAAATCACGGTAGGCGCTTATAAGGTACCCGTCGGCGGAAGCGTATCAATCGCAACGCTCGGAGTATCAACGGCGGACGGAGACGGTGTCGGCATCTATTACAACGTGGAGCTCTACCGCATTGGCGTTGACCACAAGTATCCCATGGTTGTAACTCTTATGCGCGTCATTTCAAAAGAGGATCTTGAAAACGCCACGGACTTCATCCTCAACAACAACAAATGGGAATTCTTCCTCTTCAACTGCGGCTGGTTCGCGGCCAAGATCTGGAATCTCGCCGGCGGCGACTATCTTGTTCCCATCACGATGTTCCCCACCATTCTGAGAATCGAAATGCTCTTCCATCACCCGATAGAAAAGATTGAACTCGACAAGGTCGAGAGAAATCAGGTAATGCGCCAGGTCGGTCAGGGCAAGAGCGCCTATCTCAAAGTCGCAAGCGACAAGTCGATGGGCTGAAAACCGGATAACAATGATCAGACCCGCAGGGAATCTCTTCCCTGCGGGTCAGGTTTTTTAATCGCAAATCCGTCTGTGCGATTGTATTATTTCTTTCTCATCTCTACAAGCTCTCTGTAGCTTATCAGCTCGATGCCCTTTGATTTAAAGAATTCGTGAGTTACGGGGTCCTTCATCATCTTATATTCCCAGTAGCGTCTCTCCCAAGTGCCGGTAATCATTTTGAGCTCCTCCGTCTCAAGCGCGGGGTGAATGAAGGTCTCGGTTATTCCCTCGTCTATATTGCCGTGAAATTCAAGGAATTTATCGCGGAATTCCTCATAGTTGTCTATATCCTTGAGGCATTTCACCTGGTCGGTGAGTATCAGATAATCAGGGGTATAGACCTTGTAAATCTTGCTGAGCAGGGAGCACAGCCTGCAGAAGAATACATAGAGCTTATAGCTCACGCCGTCGGGGCAGTATTCCTTCTTGGGCTTGATACACATACGGAAGGGAAGCTTTTCACCCTTGCAGAGCTTGAAAATCTTGGGTAGCATAAGATATTTGCCGTTCATTCCGTAGAGCGAGCCCATGTGGTTATCGGCCTGCACGGGTTTAAGGCCCCACTCTCTCGCCCTGTCAATCTGCGCCTTCGCCTCGGCAATCGCCTCGCGGTATGTGCAGTGAGCTTCAAAATCCTCGTTTTCGGGCCACATTCTTCCCTCGGGCATCATTAGGCTCTTGCCGCCCGTGAGAGGTCCCCAGGGCCATCTCTCTCCCCATTCGTTGGTGGTCGTCAGGTGAACGCCCACCGCGTACTGCGGATTCTCCGCCGCGAACTGCACCGCCGCCCTCGCCTCGGGGCAAGGAATCATAACGGTTGACGACTTTATGCATCCCGATCTGAAAAGATCAAAAATCGCCTCATTTGCCGATTGGCACATTCCGAAATCATCGGCGTTGATAATCAGATATCTGCTCATTTCACGCACCTCACATTGAAGTATATATTATAATCTCCGTATCCCTCGGATAATATTCGTTAACCGGAACATTGACCTTCTCAACCTTGCCAATATTGAAAAGGCCGAGAAGCCCGTGGCTCGCGCCGTTGACCGCCCTCGCGTATTCAAAGCCGGCGGACTCTATCTCGCTGAGCGCTCTCTCGCGCCTCATACCCATAACATTCGGCAGCTTCACAAGCTCCGTTTCTCCCTGGTCATAGACGGGGTTTCCGTCGGCGTCGAGCGTGACGGTGCAGGAAACATAGCGCCTGCCGTCATAATAGATTTCAATAGTATAGGGCTCTCTGAGATCCTTTTTGCTCAGAGTTCTCACAAACTGGAGAGGTCTGCCGTCCGCTGTGTAGAGAAAGACTTCGTCGCCCGACGGGGTCCTTCGCTCAAGCTGAATATCCTCGGCGCCGAGCTCGAGACCGGGGAACATTATCGAAACCTGAACTCCGGAGTTTCCTCTCTCGGCAGATTTTACGAGAACCTTCGTATAGGCGGAGGTGACATTTCTCAACCAGATAAATTCAAACGTATCTCTGTCAACCACGGCGTAATCGTCGGGGCTCTCAACATACCGCGCGTCGTCAAAGACATAGAGGGAGCGCTGCGGGGAGGGATTCAGTATATCCCAGATTTCGCCCTCGGGGGTAAGCCCCGCGCCCGTGTAAGCGAATTCGCCGGCCTCATCCTCAAGGTATTTATCCGCTCCCGCGCTCGCGACGCATATAAGCTCCGCTCCGTCATAATAAAGAGCCTCGAAGCTGTTGTTGTTCACGCCCTCTTCGCCGAAAGCGTCAACGGTGAATCTCAGGAAATAGTAGGCGGAGGAATTCCCCGCTCTCGCGGTGCAAAGGCGCAGGTCTTCGATAGTGCCGTCGTTGCAGATTATCCTGCCGCCTTCAAAAACATTCCGCCCCTCGTCGAGGTCAAAAATATAAAGGGTGATGTATTCGAAGCCGCCGTCAAGGTCCGTAACGAGAAGGCACTCGTTCACGCCGTCGTCGTCAATATCATAGAAATACTGCGAAAACCTTGCCTTGTCGAGATTGTGCACTCCGGGCGGAAGCGGCTCATATTCATTATAAAGCTCAACATCCTTTGTCCTCACGGCGTAGGCGGTTCTGTAAACGGAAGTGAAGGCGCTGTCCCTGAAATAGTCGAGATAGATATTCTTCGCCTCGGCAGGCAGAATCTCGCCGCCCGAATCCCCGGGCGTTACGGCCGCGCTCTCATCGGTGACGGCAGTGCCGCTGACGCCGGTGTTTTCTTTATTGGCCCTTATGATGTTGAGATATTTTATTGACATCGCGATGAAGCAGATGCCGAGCGCCGCCGCTACAGCCGAAATAATCATAAGCGGTTTATTCAGCGTCTTTTTCTTTTTCGGCGCGGGAGGCTCCGCATGCGTTTCGGGGGGAAGATCGAGATTCTCCGAGAGTTTAAAGACCTTTTTCCCGAGCAGAGCGTTGAGAATATCCTCGGCCTCGCTCTGCCTCTCGCCGGGATTCACGGATAAGCCCTTCATAAGCGCCGTGTCGGCTCCCTGCGGAAGCTCGATAACATTTTTAAGCTCAAAATACGGCTCGAAATTCTCTTTGCCCGCGGCGGGCTCCTTACCGGTGAGCATATAGTAGATGACCGCGCAGACGGAAAAGATGTCGCTCTCCGGCACGGCTACGCCGCCCTCTTTAATTTCGGGCGCCGTAAACGGAGAATCCGTATCGGGAGACGGGGCAAACATCAGGGCAAAATCGGTTAGCATAACCTTGCCGCTCGAGCAGATTGAAATGCTCCCGGGAGTTATGCTGCCGTGTAGGAGCCCTTCTCTGTGAAGGCCGTCAACCGCGCGGATAACGGGAGTTATATCGGCGACGGTATTCCTGAAGCTGTAGGTGCCCTCTCTTTCTACAATTTCCTGTATGCTCTCGCCCTCATCGCGCTCGGTGATAATGTAGGCGGTGTCATTCTCAAGGCCGAAATCCACTATACGCGGAATCGCCTCATAATAATCAAAGCTCCTGAGCCTGTCGGCAAAAGAGATAATTTCGCCGACCTTTTTGGCAAACTCGCCCGGATTCCCGGTGATTCTTATTTTGTGACCGTCCGCGTCTCTGACGGCAGACTCCGAAGGCATATACTCCTTTACCGTAACGGTCCTGCCTGTCTTTTTGTCAAGGCCCGTATAAGTAAAGCCGAAGCCGTCTCTTTTTTGAGCGTAGCCAAGCGAAAAGCGCTCGGCAATGACCGTGCCGGGCTCAAGACAGCCGTCGGGTAACTTACGGCTGCCGGGATTGCAACCGCAGTGCGGGCATATATTATCTTCGTTTTCATATTCAAAAAAGCAATTCAGACACTGTGTCATGACTGTAATCCTCTTTTTAAAGTTTAGATACTTACTCATAATAATTTTACAATGCAGGACGCCGCCCTGTCAATATAAAATAATGTAACCTTTTTGTTATAAGTTGTCATTTATGAATTACGGGCGGCAGCTCCCCCGCCGCGACCTGTTTTTTCTTGACACGGCTGATATTATCTGTTAAAATAATTTTTAATCATGATTTGGGGAAACAGACAGGAGGTCTGATAAAAAATGAACACCACAATGACAATTACCAGCATACTCATAGTGCTTTTCTTTGCGCTGATGATTTTCATCGGAATCCGCTCAAGAAAACACGCGACAGACGTCAACGGATTTGTGCTCGGCTCGCGCTCCGTAGGCCCGTGGCTCAGCGCCTTCGCTTACGGCACATCCTATTTCTCGGCCGTTATCTTTGTCGGTTACGCAGGCCAGTTCGGCTGGAACTTCGGTATCTCATCGACCTGGATAGGTCTCGGAAACGCCTTCATCGGCTCGCTTCTCGCCTGGAGCATTCTCGGCAGAAGAACAAGGATAATGACTCAGTCGCTCTCGTCAAAGACCATGCCGGACTTTTTCGGCTCAAGATTCAGATCAAAAGGCCTCAAAGTCGCGGCTTCAATGATAACTTTCCTTTTCCTTATTCCCTACACCGCGTCGCTCTATAACGGCCTTTCACGCCTCTTCCACATGGCATACCCCGGAGTTCCCTACTCCGTGTGCGTTATTATGATGGCGCTGCTCACGGCGGTCTATGTCATAGTCGGCGGATATATGGCGACCGCAACTAACGACTTCATCCAGGGTATAATCATGCTCGTCGGTATCGTCGCGGTCATCCTCGCCGTTCTCAAAGCAAACGGCGGGCTTGTGGAAGCGATGAAATCGCTCTCGGTTATGCCGAGCGTCACGGCGGACGGCAGCGTCTGGGAAAGCGGCGGATTCACCTCTTTCCTCGGCCCTCAGCCTCTCTTCCTGCTCTTTGTCGTAATGCTCACTTCACTCGGCACCTGGGGACTTCCCCAGATGGTCGGCAAATTCTACGCCATCAAGAATGAGGACTCAATCAAGAAGGGCACAATCATTTCAACTCTCTTTGCCATCGTAGTCGCCGGCGGCTGCTACTTCCTGGGCGGATTCGGCAGACTCTACGGCGAAACAGTCGGCATAGACGCGGCAACGGGACGCCCCGCAAACGGCTTCGACGCGATTATTCCCGCGATGCTCTCAACGCTCGCTCCCATCCTTATCGCGGTTGTTATCGTTCTTGTCCTCTCGGCGTCAATGTCAACTCTTTCATCGCTTGTTCTCACCAGCGGCTCGACAATCACTCTCGATTTCATCCAGCCTCTCAAAAAGAAGGAAATAGCGGAAAAGAAAAAGATGCTCATAATGAGAGCCTTCATAGTCGTATTCATAGTGCTCTCTGCGGCGATAGCCATAAAGCAGGCCTCAAGCGCCAATATGTTCATAGCTCAGATGATGGGCGTTTCATGGGGCGCTCTCGCCGGCGCATTCCTCGCTCCCTTCCTCTACGGTCTCTACTGGAAAAAGACCTCGAAGGCGGGCGTCGTATGCTCCTTCATATTCGGTGTCGGCCTTGAAATCATTCAGCTTTGCATCTCTCTCGGCTGGCTCGACGTTTCCGGCAGCGCATTACTCTCATTTGTTTTCAGAAATTCGCTCTACTCGGGCGTTATCGCAATGGTAGGCGGCCTTATCATAGTTCCCGTTGTCAGCCTTCTCTCAAAGAAGACCATTCCTCAGGGAACAGACGAAATGTTTGAATGCTACAACGTGACCAAGACGGTCGAAATAACCGACAGCCTGGGCAAATAAACTCTTTGAGGTGACTCAGAATGAGAAAAGAGACAAAATGTATTGAAGCGGGTTATACACCCAAGAACGGCGAATCGAGAATGATTCCCATTATCCAGAGCACCACCTTCAAATATGACACCAGCGCGGATATGGGCAAGCTCTTTGACCTTGAGGCATCGGGCTACTTCTACACCCGGCTTCAGAATCCGACCAACGACCTTGTAGCGGCCAAGCTCACCGCTCTCGAGGGCGGCAAGGCGGGTATGCTCACCTCATCCGGCCAGGCGGCGTCCTTCTTCTCGGTATTCAATGTCGCAAACGCGGGCGATCACGTGATTGCCTCCACCTCAATTTACGGCGGAACATACAATCTCTTTCACGTCACAATGAAAAAGATGGGCATAGATTTCACGTTTATCGATCCCGATTGCTCCGACGAGGAGCTCGAGGCGGCGTTCAGGCCCAACACCAAGGCGGTCTTCGGCGAGACCATCGCGAACCCCGCCCTGATAGTTTTTGATATCGAGAGATTCGCAAAAGCGGCTCACAGCCACGGAGTTCCTCTTATTATTGACAACACATTCGCAACGCCCATCAACTGCAGACCCATCGAGTGGGGCGCGGATATAGTCATCCACTCAACCACCAAATACCTCGACGGTCACGACGCGACGGTTGGCGGAGCAATTATAGATTCAGGTAACTTTGACTGGATGGCCCACGCGGATAAATTCCCGGGCCTGTGCACTCCCGATGATTCATATCACGGCATCACCTACGCCGAAAAATTCGGCAAAGAGGGCGCGTTCATCACCAAGGCAACGGCTCAGCTCATGCGCGATATAGGAGCCATCCCCTCCCCGATGAACTGCTACATTCTAAATCTCGGCATTGAATCTCTCGCCGTGAGAATGAAGAGACACTGTGAAAACGCTCAGAAGGTTGCGGAATTCCTGCAGTCAAACGAAAACGTCGCCTATGTCACATACCCCGGTTTGCCCGGCGACAAATACTATGAGCGCGCCAAAAAGTATATGCCCGACGGCACCTGCGGCGTTATCTCATTCGGAGTAAAGGGCGGCAGGAAGGCAGCCGAAGAGATGATGAAGCATCTCAAGCTCGCGATTATCGCCACCCACGTTGCCGACGCTCACACCTGCGTGCTTCACCCCGCGTCAAGCACTCACAGGCAGATGACCGACGAGGAGCTCATCTCCTGCGGCGTAATGCCCGATATGGTCCGCTTCTCGGTAGGCATTGAGAACGCCGATGACATTATCGAAGACCTCGCCCACGCGCTTGAGGCGAGCAAAAACATATAATCAATAAAACTGAAAGGAGTCGGAATATGAAATACGAGTGCCCCTGCGGCTATGTTTATGATCCGGCAGTCGGCGATCCTGACGGCGGCATCGCTCCCGGCACCGCGTTTGAGGATATCCCCGAGGATTGGGTATGCCCCGTATGCGGACTTGACAAGTCGGCTTTCACACCCGCAGAATA
>CACZTQ010000065.1 GCA_902784155.1 Oscillospiraceae bacterium | reverse complement strand
TCGATATCCTCCTTGATGGCGTCAACATACTCGACATCCTCTTTTGAGGGGTTGGTGTCGTCAAGGCGAAGATTGCATTCGCCGCCGTATTTCTCCGCCGTGCTGAAATCGATGCATATGGCCTTCGCGTGGCCTATATGAAGGTAGCCGTTGGGCTCGGGCGGAAATCTCGTCTGGACTCTCGTGTTTCTGCCCGCGGCGAGATCCTCATCTATAAAATCATGGATGAAATTTGAGCTTGTGTTTAATTCTTCCATACTGTCATATCCTTTCAAGCGCATCCGCGAGGCGGGCTTTTATCTCGTCTTCGCCGAGCAGCTGCATAATCGAATAAAGATCGGGGGTGTTTCTGCGGGATGTGAGCGCGATTCTGATAACCGTTGAAACATCGCCGACGTGACCCTTGTAGAGGCCGGGATTCTGTTTGAACTCCTTGACATTGGGCGTAAAGCCGAGCGAAGCGCACATATCCTTGATTCTGCCAAACCAGGCATCCTTGTCGTCCGCGAGAGAGAAGGCTGCGGAATACTTCTCAATTATCGCGCGCGCGTCAGCCTTCGAGATATTCTCGGGCAGGGTGTAATCCCTCTCATAATATTCATTGAAGAAGTAAGAGATATAATCCCTGACCTCGCTCCATTTTGCGATATCCTTGCGCGGCTTCGGGTTTTCGCGGTCGATATTGAGAATCGCCTTTGAGCGCTCCGGGTCTGCGGTGAGGACTTTATAAAAATCGCCGTCATATTCCTTCGCCCACTCCGTCACTCTCTCATAGACCGTCTGCGCGTTCATAACGGAGATGACATTCTTGCTCACGTCATTGAGCTTCACAAGGTCAAACAGGCATCCGCTCGAGCTCATCTTTTTGAGATTGAAGGGGTAATCCATAGCCGGAAGGCCGGGATTCGCGCGTCTCCAATCCTCAAAGCCGGAGCTGATGATGGTGAGAAGATACTCTATAAGGCTCTCTTTCGGGAAGCCTTCAACAACAAAGTAGCTGACCGCCGCTTCGGGATCCTTGCGCTTTGAGAGCTTGCGCTTGTCGCCCGTTTCGTCATCGAATTTCATGACCTGCGGGGTGTGGGCGTATTTCGGCACTCTGAAACCGCACGCCTTGAAAAGCGCTATATGTTTCGGCACGGAGGAAATCCATTCCTCGCCTCTTATAACGTGGGTTGTGCGCATAAAATGATCGTCGCAGACATGTGCGAAATGATAGGTGGGAATACCGTCGGATTTGAGAAGAACCTCATCCGTGATATTCTCGGGCATCTCGATTTTACCCCTTATCATATCCTCGAAGGTGATTCTTTTATCTTCACTGCCGTCCGAACGGAAGCGGAGCACCCAGGGCTTCCCGGCGGCTAAATTCGCCTTGATTTCATCGAAACCGAGGTTGCGGCATTTCGCGTATTTCCCGAAATATCCGGTTATCGCGGCGCCCTCCGCCTCCTGCTTTTCGCGCAGGGCGGTGAGCTCGTCGGCCGTACAGAAGCAGGGATAGGCAAGCCCCTGTTTCACAAGCGATTTGGCAACTGTCTGATATATTTCGGCTCTGCGGCTCTGGGTATAGGGGCCGTAGGCGCCCTTTTCGGTGCCGAATCCCGTAACGCCCTCGTCAAACTCAACTCCGAAGGCCTTCATCCCGTTTGTGATGGCGGAAACGCCGTCATCTATCTCGCGCTTTTTATCGGTATCCTCAATCCTGAGATAGGATATTCCCCCCGAAACCTTCGCCGTGAGCACATCCACAAGCGCGCCGAAGAGGCCGCCGATATGAAGGTAGCCCGTCGGGGAAGGGGCAAACCTCGTCACCCTCGCGCCTTCGGGAAGAGAGCGCGCGGGGTATAATTCCTCATAATATTCGGGAGTCTTGTCAATACCGGGGAACAGAAGCTCCGCAAGTTCATCGTAAAAGCTCATATTATCCAAAACGTATCTCCTTAGAGTAAAACTTGAAATCCGGATACCGAAGCATACAGATATACATAGTATATTATAAATTAATAAAGGGAAAGTATCAAGGGTTTAAGCCATCATTTTTTTTCGAAAATGAGGAATTTTGCCTGTTTCGCCCCCGCCGCGGAAATGAATAACCCGGCCCCCGCATTTCAAACGGGGAACCGGGATGTGCTGAGATTTATCAGGCAAGCATCGCGCGGAACAATCGTGAGCCGCCGGAGCGCCATTTATTCCGGAGCGGATTTATCCGCTCCCCTTCATTGCACATTTCTCATTACACATTGCACATTATTAAACGGCCTGCAAAGCGTTGCTTTGCAGGCCGTTTTTTTTAATTATTCAATCAGACCAGCTCGATGATGCACATCTCAGCTGCATCGCCTCTGCGGGGACCGGTCTTGATTATGCGGCAGTAACCGCCGTTAACATCCTGGTATTTGGGAGCTATCTCATCAAAGAGTTTTTTGACAACGTCCTCTTTGGTAACGTATGCCAAAACCTTGCGCTTTGAATTAAGGGAATTATCTTTAGCAACGGTGATCATTTTTTCGGCCATTGCGCGAACTTCCTGAGCTCTTGTAACGGTGGTCTCTATTCTGCCGTTTTCCAAAAGATATGTGACAAGGCCTCTGAGCATC
>CACZTQ010000064.1 GCA_902784155.1 Oscillospiraceae bacterium | reverse complement strand
GAGGGCGGAGCGCATTTATGAGCGCCACACCCTGCTCACGCAGTTATTCGTCAACCTCGGCGTTGACGAAAAAACCGCGGCGGACGACGCCTGCCGTATCGAGCATTGTCTGAGCGACGCGACATTTGACGCGATCAAGAAGCACGCAAAGAAATATAAAGGCGCGTCAGGCAAAAACAAAAAAGCTAAATATCCGGCAAAGCATTGATTTATTTTCGCTTTTGAATTATAATAATATTGTTCACGGAAAAGTGAAAATAAATAACGCAGGAAGGATATTGTAAAATGAAAACGCTCAAAAAATCACTCGCTTTGCTGCTTTCCGCAGTGATGCTCTTCTCGACCTTCGCTTTTGTAGTCGCAAACGCGGACTACGACCAGCAAAGACTCAAGGTCAATGTTCAGGTTACTCCCCCCGTTGCGGGCAAAACAGCGGATTTTACCATTAAGACCGATGATAATTTCGTGCCCGGCTTTGCCGATGTATTGATTCTTAATTCAGATCCCGTCAGCGTTTATGAAATGTGCGGTAAAGTGCCGTCAACTTCCGGAGAATATGTTGAAGCCATGTTTAAAGGCGCAATGAAAAGCACCTCTGAAGAATCCCCGAAGGATGCAAAATACTTTAACGCTTATTATCCCGCCATCGGTCAGATGATGAAAGGCGGCATCGCGTGGATTGAGTATGACGTTAAGGATTTGCAGAAATTAGTTGACGCGGGATTGGCAGATCAGGCGGAAGTGGATGCCGTGATGAAAGACGGCTTGAATCTCGATTTCATCGGGATTTTGCTTCAGAGCTCCTCAGAATACGGCTACTCTTTTGAAAACATAGGCGGTGAGAAAGGAAAAGGTATCTCTTCATCCGCAAGGATTATGGCGCCCGGAGACAAATTCAAAGAGGGTAAATCCTATATGTGCTGGTGCGAGGCATCAATTGATTTAAAAGCAGAAGCCGCAGAATGGCTGAATGTGCTGAAAGCTCTCGAACCCTATTTCAAAAAAGACGCCGAAATCAGCAAAAAACTTGACGGGGCAACCGAAGAAGAGCGCGAAGATCTCAACGCTCAGCGTGATGCGCTGAAAGAAGAATACGCCAAAGACCTGGAAAAAGCCACGAACATTGCAAAGGCTGTGATGAATAAGGTCGGAAATCATGATAACTATTACCCTGTTGTCACGGTCAACGGAGAGAAGACCGAAGAAAACCGCAAGTCAGTCTGGTGCGCAATTTACGATTTCGGTGAAGCCGAAAAAGAGCCGACAATCCTCGACAAAATCATCGAATTCTTCAACAGCATAATCGAATTCTTCAAAAACCTGTTTACATCAATCAAATTCTGAATAACGCAGGAGCCGGCGGGATAAACCCCGCCGGCTTTTTGTTTTACAGCACACAGATTAACCGGAGCGCAAAATGGTTAATGCCAATCGCAGGGGCGACAATCTGTCGCCCGCTTAATTTTTTTTCTTAATCTTAAACCATTTTATGCTCCGCATATCCTTGTAGTCGCCACACCCGCCCCTTCGGGGCACCCTCTCCGTTCTCGGAGAGGGCCAAAGGTGCTATATCGAACTAATCATATATAATCCGGAGCGGATTTATCCGCGACCGTCAACTGCTAACTGCTCACTGCTCACTGCTAATTGACTTATGCTTCGCATATCCTTTTTGCGGGCGACAGATTGTCGCCCCTATGTTGTGAAACTGCGTTTCACCCGGGATGCCGGGGGCGTCATCCCCTACGATAAGCGCTATCCTCCGCCGCCGTCATATAATCCGGAGCGGATTTATCCGCGACTGTCAACTGCTAACTGCTAACTGCTAACTGACAACTGCACATTGCACATTGCACATCGCTTAATATTCTTTTTTCTTTATTGAAAACTAAATCCCGCCTGTGATATAATATTTCACGGCGGGGAAGCTCCCGCCCGCAAAGCGAAATCTTTTCCGGAGGTCTGACCGATGAAACGGACAGTTGCAGTTATTGTTTCTTTAATTATGATACTCGGCGCGGCGGTGCCGGTCATTTCCGCCGCAGGCACAAATGATAAAAATGAGCCGGGCTCCGCCGAGCTCGGTTTTGAAAAGGCCGGAGGAGCCGCAGGCAGCCTGCTCGGGCAACTTCTGAAGCTCATCACATTCACGGATGAATCCCGTATCGTCAGGGCAAAATCCCGCCCGGCGGCCGGAGAGGTAAGCGGCGCCGCCCTGTTTTCGGGCAAGGCGGATCAGACCTTATCCGCCGAGACCTGGCGTATGGTCGAGCTCAGCTTCGAGAGCGAAAAGAGCTACGCCGACCCCTTTGACGATGTTACTCTCGATATGCTTCTTTACGGTAACGGCAGGCTCTTCACCGTCCCCGCATTCTGGGACGGCGGCAATACCTGGCGCGTGCGCTTTGTCTGCCCGTCGGAGGGTGTCTGGCAGTGCAAAACCGTCTGCTCGGATGAGTCGAATACCGCGCTCGGCGGCAGAACGGCGAGCGTTGACTGCAAGGCGTACGGCGGAAATCTCGATATTTACCGCCACGGCTTCGTCACGACAAGATACGGTGAAAAATATCTTACATACGAGGACGGCACTCCCTTCTATTATCTCGGCGACACTCACTGGCAGCTGGCGCAGGAAACGCCCGAAATGGTTTCGGCCATCTGCAAAAAAAGAGTTGATCAGGGTTTCACGGTTTATCAGAGCCAGCCGATGGACTGCCGCTTCAACACCGTTGTAACCGAGGCCTTCTCCGAAGAGGGGCTTGAGGATTTAAGAAAATTTGACGAGCTTTTCCGCATTATCACAGACAGCGGCCTCACTCACGCTCATTCCCAGCTTTTCTGGCCGCTCACGGGTATGACGAGGCTCATTGAGAATCACGGCGGCTGGACGGAGCCGAAGCTCACGGGCAATCTCGGAACTAAAAAAGTGACAATGCCCGACCTCTCGGATGAGGCGAAGGCCTATCTCGAAAAGGTCTGCCGCTACTGGGTCGCGCGATACAGCGCATTCCCGGTCATCTGGACTCTGGGGCAGGAAATTGACAACGACCCCTATCAGGATGAGAATTCCAAATGGAACGCTGTCAACAATCCCTATAAATACGTTGCGGAATATCTGAATAAATACGACCCCTACGACCACCCCGTGACCGCGCATCAGGAAAGCACCGGCGACACGGTCGCATACGGCAACGGTCTCGGGACGGGCGAAATAAATATGATATGGTACCCCGGTGCTCAGCCCTCCGCCTTCCGCAAGGTGAAGGCGCATACAATGTACGCCGCGCAGTGGCATCCAACCTTCCTCAGACGCGACGATTATATGAGTGCGAGAGATTTCTGGTATAACGGTCAGGGCAAACCCGCCGTCAACTACGAAGGCCTCTACTGCTACCTGTGGACTAAGAATTACGGGGCGAGAGCGCAGGCGTGGGCCTCTTATCTCTCGGGGCTTTACGGCTGCTCCTGGGGCGGTCAGCCCACCTGGGCATATCAGAACGGTTACGACCGCGACAATCAGAGCGATGACGGCGTGGATATCATTCTCCCCGAAGAGAAGCAGGCGGCGACCTGGCAGGACGCTCTCGAGTATCCGTCATCTTATCAGGTGGGATATATGCGCTCGTTTATGGAGCAGACGGAGTGGTATAATCTCATCCCCCGCTTCAACAATCTCGCCTACTTTGTCCCCTGCTCCGATGTTTTTGCCTACTGCGCGAGCAATAAGGCAAACACCGAAATGGTTCTTTATTTCTACTCGTTCACCGATGAGAGCGTAGCGGAAAGAGTCAACACGAAGGATTACGGCGGAATCGCGACGGGCACGGTCGGAAGCCTTGTGCCTTTTGCCGAATACAGCTACCGCTGGTTCAATCCCGTCACCGGTGAATACACGGATGAGGGCACATTCAGGGCTTCGCTTTTCGGCACCTGGTTTGCCGGCCTTCGTCCTGATGACACCGATTATGTATTGCTTATCCGTAAGAAGTAAAAGAATTCTCTGATGTTAAAACTATCAAAAGCCCGCAGGCGTGAGAGCTGTTTTCGCGCCTCCGGGCGGCAATTATATCCCGGGAGGATTTTTAATGGAGCGAAAGCACACGATAAAAAAGATTCTGTCTGTCATACTGGCGCTCTCCCTGACGGCGGGCGGGATTTTCTGCCTGCAGTTCACCGCAGGCGCCCTCTATTATAAAGAAGGGCAGAAGCTCTCAAGAGCAATCACCGACGAGGGGATTGTGCTGCTCAAAAACGAAAACAGTGCTCTGCCCCTGGCTCACGGCACAACGGCAGCGCTTTTCGGCTACGCTGTGGAGCCCGGTCCGCTTGACACCGACGGCCCCTGGAATACGCGGGGCTATATAGCTTACGGCTACGGCTCGGAAACTCAGGTCGGAGACTTCGAAGGCAGGGGGATTTCTCCCCTCGACGCGCTGAACGAAGCCGAAAAGGACGGAGAAATCACAATCTACCGTAAAATCTGCGATAAATACTGCGCCGCTCTCAGCGAAGGAAAACAGTATGAGCCGACCGATGCCGAGGTCCGCGAAGCCGCCGCCGCGGCGGAAACCGCCGTGCTTTTTATCAGCCGCTGGGCGGGCGAGGTGTTTGACCTCTCACGCGAAAACTGGTATCTGAACGAGAGCGAAAAGACGCTTCTGCGTCAGCTCACCTCATCCTTTAAAAAAGTTGTCGTCGTGCTCAACACGCCGTCCGTTATCGACACCTCCTGGGCTGCCGGTGAAATCGACGGAATCCGCGCGGACGCCGTTTTATTCGCCGGCTATACGGGCCTGCAGGGCGGCATCGCCATCGCTGATGTGCTGCTCGGGCGGGTGAATCCCTCGGGCAAGACCAACGACACGTGGGCAAAGGATATCACCGATTATCCCACGACAGCGGGCTGGGATAATCAGCATCAGGCTTATGAAGAAGATATCTTCACAGGCTACCGCTGGTTTGAGACCTTTGACCCCGGGCACGAAAGAGTAAACTATCCTTTCGGCTACGGCCTTTCATATACGACCTTCACCACAGAGACCGAAAGCTTCACTTATCAGGGCGGCACGGTCACCGTTGACGCCCTCGTGACAAATACGGGCAAAATACCCGGCAAGCAGGTCGCGCAGCTTTATGTCAGCGCCCCGCAGGGGAAACTCGGCAAGCCTGCCAAGATTCTCTGCGCCTTCGGCAAGACGGAAATGCTCATGCCGGGCACCTCGCATAGAATTCATCTCACTGTGGATATGAAGGATCTCGCTTCCTTCGATGACCTCGGCAAAACCGGCAACAAATCCTGCTATGTGCTCGAGCCGGGCGATTACCGCTTCCTGCTCGGCAGCTCCGTGAGGGATGTCAGAGAGGCGGGCACGGCAAAGGTTGAGAAGCTGACCGTCACGCAGAAGCTCACTTCTCTCTGCCCGACCGACCTTGAAAAACGCCTTCTCGCCGACGGCAGCTATGAGACGCTGCCCCGCCGCGAAAAGGAGCAGAATTTTGTCTTTGAAGAAACTCCCAAAGCGAATGTACCCGAGAGCAAAAGCGCAGTCGGGCACCGCCTTTCGGAGGTCGTATTCGGCGCGATGACGATGGATGACTATCTCTCACGCTGGAGCGACAGGGAGCTTGCGACCTTCTTTGTCTCATACGAGCAGAATCAGGTCGGCTGCAGCGATGAGCTTTGTACCAAATACGGCCTCAACCGCTTCTCGCAGGGCGACGGCGGCAACGGTCTCTGCTATATGGGCACGGTTTATCCCTGCATCGCGATTCTCGCCTCCACCTGGAGCGACGCGCTGATTGAGGCATTCGGCCTGCTGCTCGGCGCGGAGCTTTATAAAAACAATGTCGGGATGTGGCTCGGGCCCGCCGTGAATATCCACCGAAATCCCCTCGGCGGCCGCAACCTTGAATATTTTTCGGAAGACCCCTATTTTACCGCGAAATTCGCGACGATCATCATAAAAGCGGTGCAGAGAAACGGCGTCGCCGTCTGCGTCAAGCATATGATCTGCAACGAAAAAGAGTCAAACAAGATATGGAGCGATTCCCAGGTCTCCGAGCGCGCCCTGCGCGAGGTGTATCTCAAGCCCTTCCAAATGGCTGTCACCGAAGGTCACGCGGAAGGCATAATGACCTCCTACAACATAGTCAACGGCGTGCCCACGAGCGAAAACAGCGACATGCTGCGCGGCATCGTCCGCGGCGAGTGGGGCTATGAGGGCTTCATAACGAGCGACTGGGGCAACTGCAAAAACCAGATAAAGGAGATAAACGCCTCAAACAACGTTCACACGCCGTATGACCACTGCGATATCAACCGGATTTATGAAGCGATTGACAGCGGCGAAATCAGCCGCGCAACGCTCGAGGAGGGCGCGAAGCAGATTCTCTGGACTCTGGTGCGCACTCCCCGCTACTACCGCGCAAACGCCTGCACGCTCGGGCATCATTATGACGAATACGGCCGCTGCGAGGTCTGCCACAGCCCCGACCCCGCAATCCGCCGCGACCTTGCGAAGAATCTCGCGAGGCTTGCGCCCGAATCCGGAATCAGCCCCTATCTGCCCGTATCATTCAGCTACCGCGACGCGACGGACTTTATCGG
>CACZTQ010000063.1 GCA_902784155.1 Oscillospiraceae bacterium | reverse complement strand
TACTCGGTCCTCTGTCTTATTCTCTGGGCCTCGAGCAGCTTGCCTTCGCTCTCAAACCATTTGACGCGCTCTTCCATCTCGCCGAGAATCTGCTCGATTGAGCGCTCCATTTTATCCTGACTTATTACATAGTGAGACGCGGGATATATCGCGACGTGAGAGAGATTGCTTTTGACCTGACCGGTCAGCGCGTTGATTTCGCTGATTCTCTCTATCTCATCGCCGAAAAACTCCACGCGGATTGCGTTTTCGTTTGAATAGACGGGATATATCTCAACCACGTCGCCGCGCACTCTGAATTTGTTTCTGCTGAAATCTATATCGTTTCTTTCATACTGGATTGAAATCAGCTTTTCAATCAGCTCGTCGCGCGATTTTTCGGTGCCCGTCCTGAGCGAAATCACCATGCTCCTGTAATCAATCGGGTCGCCGAGGGTATAGATGCACGAAACGGAGGCGACTATGATAACATCGCGCCTTTCGGAGAGGGCGGAGGTTGCCGAGTGGCGGAGCTTATCAATCTCGTCATTGACGGCCGAATCTTTTTCTATATATGTATCTGTCGTTGCGATATAAGCTTCGGGCTGATAGTAATCATAATATGAAACAAAATATTCAACCGCGTTATCGGGAAAGAATTCGCGGAATTCGCTGCAAAGCTGAGCCGCGAGAGTCTTGTTGTGAGCGAGCACAAGAGTCGGCCTGTTTGCCTTCGCAATGACGTTTGCCATTGTGAAGGTTTTGCCCGAACCCGTCACTCCGAGCAGCGTCTGCTCGTTATATCCCTTTCTGAGCCCCTCGGTCAGCTGCTCAATCGCCTGCGGCTGGTCGCCTGTCGGCTGATACGGGGCTTTTAGAATGAATCTGTCCATATCGTTCCTCTTTATAACGGAAAATAATCAGTCATTATATAATAACATACAGGAGCATTGTATTCAAGCAAAATGTTATTCAATACCTATTGCCAAAGTAAAAAAAATAAGATAAAATATCCCTGTAAATAATTACGGGAGAAAAGCAATGCAGGATCATCAGATTCACGTGAGAAATGTTGCCATGTGGGTGCTCGCAATGGTTCTCGGACCCCTTGGCGTTACCCTTAGCGCGAGAGCCGGATTCGGTCTTCCGATGGCCGAGGCGCCCGCGTATATCATATATCTCAAAGCTTCGCTGACGGCCGGGAAGTTCACATTCGGTCTGGCGGGGTTCATCGTGCGCGCCGCCGTTTTGATTCTGCTTCTGATTTTAATCAGGAAATTCAAACCGAAATATCTTCTTCCGCTCGGCACCGCCGCTATGTACGCCGTGATTCTCGACGGGTGGCGGAATGTTGTCGGAGATACCGTTTACGATAAAACGGGGATGAGAATTCTTGCCTGCGCCGCCGGTATTATCCTGACGTCAATCGCCGCCGCCTGTTTTCTGAGAACCGATCTGCCTCAGGAGGTCAGAGAAGCTTTTGTAAAGGAATACTCCGACGAAAAAGGCAAAAAGATGATGAAGGTCAGATGGATTTACGATCTTGTCGCGCTCGCCGCGGCCGTTCTGCTCTCTCTGATTCTGCTCAGAAAATTTGAGACCGAGGCGGTCGGAGCCGGAACGCTTGTATCTGCCGCTCTGAATATACCTCTCACGGCAGTTACCGGCAGGCTGATTGACGGCCTGTGGAAAGACAGGGAAAATGTCGCCACTCCTCAGAAGGAGCTTGAAGAACTCCGCAGGAAGGAAGAGGATGAGAAAAAGAAATCCGCCGAAGAGGACGAAATAATACCTTAAAAACGATGATAATAAAATTCACCCGCAGGGCCCGATGGAACCCTGCGGGTTTGTCATTTTAATTCGGATTTAATTATCCGCGCTTTATGAGCTGTAGATGTTGTAGTCGGCCATGGGGACGGTATAGCAGAAGTCATCCGGATTGCCCTGAATTTCACATGAGGCGTTTTCTGTGGTGAAAAGAAACATTCCGAGATCGGGATCTTCAACGGCACAGTTTGAATCGGTGCTGTTGGTATCATATCCGCATCCCGTACCCGCTCCCGCTACGAGCGGTATCGGGTGAAACATGAACGCCGGTTTTATGTATTTGCCTTTTGCCATCAGCGGTCCCTCCCGAATACTCCGAATATCTTGGCGAACATCGCCTTGATAAGGTTGATTATCCAGTCAAAGAATCCGCCCTTCACGGCCTCGGTCTTGCCGCTTTCGGTCTTTGCCGCCTGCGTCTTCGTTACCGTGAGCTCTGCCGATTCTATCGTCTCGCTCACCATTCCGTTCTTATCCGTTACAGATACGCCGCAGGTGAATTTACCCGTTGACCTTGCCTCAAATGTGAAGGTCCAGCGTCTGCTGCCGTCTTCGAGAGTTTTGTACGCTCCGAGCTCTTTGCCGTTTACCCTGACCTTCTCTATGTCGCCGGGCGCCGTGATTATCAGCATGGCGTCGGCTCCCTTCTTGAGGTCCGCCTTCAGCCACTCGACTTTTATCTCTGAGCTGTCAACAACATAGTCCTCTGCCGTGAGAACGGGTGTTAATGCCTTCCCGCTCTCATAGCCGTAGGACTCGGTTACGCTCACCTCATATCTGTATTCGCCGCTGCTTTCGGGTGCGGTCTCATATATGAAGCTTCTCGTTCCGTCTTCGTTGAGAGTGAACTCAGTGATTTCTGTGCCGTCAACGGTTACCCTGAAGATATCCGCGGGAGTCTTTATTGTGAGATAAGCTGTGTCTCCGGTCTTAACGGCATCCTTCGCCCAGCTCATCTTTACTTCATTGATGTCGGGCTCGGGAGCGACTACGGTGAGCACTTTGCTCGCTATTGTGTTGGTGTAATAGCCCGCGCTGTTGAGAAGCTTTACATCCTTCATATATTCGCCGAGCTCTTCGGCCCTGAAGGTGTATTCCCAGGTCCTTATTGAACCCGCTTCGCTGTAGCCCGCTACCTCGGCTCCGTCAACATACGCCTTTGTGTATTCGTCTGTCGCGGCGATTATGAGTCTCGCGGTCTCGCCCAGCGCGATTTCGTTATCTTCCCATACAACCGATACGTTGACCGACTCGGCTGTTATCTCGGGAGTGAACATTGCCTTCATTATCCTGCGGCTCGCTGTCAGCGAGGGCTCGTTGAAGCTGAATGACAGTGAATTGGCTCCCGCCTGAGATGCGCTGCCGTAGGACCACTTTATCTTTGTCAG
>CACZTQ010000062.1 GCA_902784155.1 Oscillospiraceae bacterium | reverse complement strand
TGATTATCTCGGTTATATTGCCGCAGTTTGAGAATGCCTCGGTACGGATCAAGGAGCATTCGGGAACCCTGACAACACCGGACCGCCCTTCGGGACAGAGCACCATTGCGTCGGTAAGCCTGTTAAAAAGCAGGCCGTTTTCGGAGCGGTATTTTCCGTTGCCCGGCTCAACGTCAATATCGGTAATGCCTTTGCACCCGGCGAAAGCATCCCAGAGCACGCTTTTTGTCTCCTTGGGTATGGTGACTTTCCCGGCTGCCTTCCTGTCAACCCAGACAATCGTATTGTCCTTTGAAGAAAAAAGCATCACCCCGTCAACCATTCTGAAGCAGCTGTTATCGGGGCTTATTTCCATAGTCAGCTCTTCGCATTTTGTGAAAATATCGGATGAGATTTCATCAACCGTTGCCGGTATAAGAACTTTTTCTATTCGGGGTATGTATCTTACCAGCCCGTCGCTGAGCGATCTGACGGGCAGCCCGTCAAATTTTTCGGGGATTTCAAGAGTGCCGATATCTCCGGGCCCGGTATAAGCGCAGAGAGTGATGAAGTCTCCCGATGTGTCGTCACCGTTTTCGTAGGGATGCGAAACGGCATAATCCCAGCCGTTCCCGGATTTGAAAGACTTGAGAATAAATCTGATATTGTCCTTCTTCTGGTAATACTCGCTGTTTTCAAAATCCTCTTTTGAGAAAAACTTTGAATAGTATTCCATCCGGTTGTAGGCAAAGTAGTTCCCGTCAATTTCAAGAAGCTGACTTTCATAAGCCTCAAACCCGTCTGTCTTTGCGGAGGAATAGTTTTCGAAGTTGTCGCTGAATCTCTGCGCGAGCTCATTGCCGGAATTGGATTTATCCGTCGAAAACCACTCCTGATAGCAATGGCGGTATTCGTGAAGCAGAAACAGCACGCAGTCGCAGGGTCCGGCATTCAGAGCCAGGTCACGGTCCATAAAAATCGTGTTGTAGCCGTTGTAATAGCTCGCTCTCGTAACGCCGTTGAAGATAAAACTTCTGTTGAGCTCGGCGGCGCACACTTTGGCTGAGAATGATTTGTTCTCAAGCGCTTCGCGGTCAACGATACTTTGCAGCGTTTTGATTTTTTGTCTCTCCGAGAGGGTTTCCCAGACTTCTTCTTTAAGATTGTCGCAGGCCGAATCAAACCGCTGCTCAATCCTTCTGCAATCCGCCTGACTGTTTTGCCTGTTTCTGGCATAGGGCGACGCGATGCCGATTACGGCCGAGAAAATCACAAGGGCGGCGCCGGCGAATACTCCGGCGGTCTTTGTCTTTTTGATAAGGCGGTCAAGGGCGTGGACCCTCGACCTTTTCGGCCTCATTTTCCTTATTCTGAAAATCCCGTAAGCGAAACCGGCTGCGACTGCGGCAATCACGGCTGCAGCCGCAATGCGCACGGAGGGCCTTGCGATGAGCCCGAATGCAAGCACCGTAAAAGCGGACGCGATAACCGCCTCGCCCACGCCTCCTACCGAGCCCTTCGCCTTCCTCCTGCGATATGCCGAGACCGCAATGATAAACGCGCAGCAGAGCGCGAGGCAGATTGCCGCGAGCTCATATTTGGAGTAGGATTTCGTCATGAATATTATCCAGTCTCCGGGCTTCCTGAAATAGAGGGAAACCCCGAGCGCCGCCACGGCAAAAGAGTAAACGAGACTGAGTAAAGACGCGATGAATACCGTTCCGGGGCTGAAACGGCGAAGACGGTTGCCGGGCCTTATGTCGTATTCGCCTTTAACCTTGTTGACTGTGTAGTGCTCACCGTTCATAAAGCCGGGAACGCCGGAGATGTTGTTGAAAATCGCTTCTCCGATAACGACTGCCTCCTTGTTGACATAGCTGTCAACATAGACGCCTCTGAACATGCTGAATTTTGTCTTGAGTATGTGAAGATCCTTGTATTCCTTATCGAATGCGACAAACGCGTATTCGTCCGCACCGTAGCTGAAGGAAAAGAATATCTTTTCCACCTTCTTCAGCCTGCCGAAATAGCTGATGGTCAGAGCCTTATCCGACATACAGAGCCCTCCTTTTTAAAATCAGTTGTTTAAAAACGCCCTCAGGTTTTTACAGTTTCCGCGGTGCGCGAGATTCCTGAGAGCCTTTGATTCAATCTGGCGTACGCGCTCGCGCGTGATACCGAACTGTCTGCCAACCTCCTCGAGAGTGTGACAGATACCGTCCGCAAGGCCGTATCTGAGAGTGATAACATCCTTCTCGCGCTTTTCAAGCGTTGAAAGAGCCTGAGCTATCGCGTCCTTGAGAAAGCTTCTTGAAAGCTCCTCTTCTGTCCCGGAGGATTTGCCCTCTATAAGGTCTCCGAGGCAGATGTCGCCGTCGCCGACAGGCATATCGAGCGAGATGATATCCGAGGTGTAGCTCAGAGCGTCGATGACCTTATCAACGGGTATTTTAAGGTATTTGGCGATTTCGGCGGGAGTGGGCTCCTTCTCGTTTGTTTTGCTGAGCTCGGAGCGCGCCCTGCGGATGCGGCTGAGCGTCTCATACATATGCACGGGAATGCGTATATCTCTGCCCTGGTCTGCGATCGCTCTTGTTATTGACTGGCGAATCCACCAGGTGGCGTAGGTCGAAAATCTGAATCCCTTTGAGGGGTCAAATCTTTCGACGGCGCGCATAAGCCCGATATTGCCCTCCTGGACAAGGTCGGAGATGGACAGCCCGCGCGTGGGAAATTTCTTTGCTATGCTGACCACGAGCCTGAGATTGCGCTCGGTAAGGATGCGCTTCGCCTCTTTGTCTCCCTCCCTGACGCGCCCGGCAATAACGATTTCCTCCTCTTCGGTCAGAAGAGGAAATCTGCCTATATCAGCGAGATACGCTTTGAGCTGGTCGTCAATCTCGGAGGGCTCGGCGGCCTTTTCCGATACGGTTTCGTTCAATTCGTCGGAAATGATTTCATTGTTTGAATCAGTCTTCTTATTCATCTTATAATCTCCTTTTTCGTCAGAATCCTATTTTTCTTCCGGAATCGGTGCAGGGAATACCGAGACTTTCAATATCGGGGAAGTCCCCGGGCATCAGGGTAAACATTTCATCATCGGAGTAGGAATTGAGCGAGCTGAGGCTTCTCGCCCTGATCTGCTTGGCTTTGTCGATGAGATTGCGCGCAAATCTTCCGGCTCCGAAATCGGTTCCGGTGGCGATTGCCGCGCGGAAGATCTCCGTGAGCTTTTCCTCCGCGTCGGGATGAATCCTGAAACCGTTTTTCGCCGCGAGAATACCGCTGATTTTAAGGAGCTCATCCGCGCTGTAGTCATCAAACATTATGTAATTCTGAAATCTTGATTTAAGGCCGGGATTCGTCTTGAGAAATTCCTCCATTTTGTCGGAATAACCCGCGAGAATCACGCAGAGATTGTCGCGCTGGTTATCGATCTCCTGTGTAAGCATATTTATTGCCTCGAGCCCGAAGGAGTCATTCTCACCGTTGCAGAGAGAGTAGGCCTCGTCGATGAAAAGAACCCCCGACAGCGCCCGGTCAATGATATTTTTGGTCTTGACGGCGGTGTGACCGCTGTATTCACCGACCAGATCCGAGCGGCCGACTTCGAGGAACACATTCTTCCTGATGATTTTCTCTTCAAAAAACGCGCGCGCGACAAGTCGCGCCACGGTGGTTTTGGCTGTGCCGGGATTGCCCATAAAAACCATATTGAGGGGAAGGGGATCAAGCTGCCTGCCTTTTTCGGCCGCCTTCATAACCATTTTGCAGTAGGCGATATTGTTCTTTACGGCTTCCTTTGCCCTCTCAACGCCGAGAAGCCCTTCAAGCTCCTCCATTGCGCTCATTTTTCCGGGCATATAGGGCCTGCCCGCTATTGTGGCGGAGATTCTTTCAATCTCTCCGGTTTTCCAATCCATTGATGTTACCTCTCTTTCGGTTAATTGTCTTCGGGTTTGTCTTTATCGGGTTTATCCTTTTCGGGCTTGTCCTTGCCGGCTTTCCCGCCTTCTTTTCCGGCCCCGGTATCTTTTTTGCCGGCTTTTTCGCCTTTGCCGTTCTTCCCTTTCTTTTCTTTAACGGACTCTTCCTTTTTATTCTCGTCCTTTTTCTTTTCTTCCTCGTCTATTCTCCTTATCGACTCTTCAATCTTCTTCATATCCTCCGCGAATTTCCTGTCTCTGTCGGTAAGATAAGAGCTGAAATCGGGGCTGCCGGACGGCTCAAGCGCGGCGCGCTTTTTCTCAATCAGATTCCTGAGGAACTTTTCGGGGCTGAAGATGATTACCTTGCCGCGGCGCCTCATTGAGAATTCGGGAGCTTCTGCGTCCTCGGAGCAGGCGCTGCTGAAATGAGTAACGAATCTGTGCTCGTTGTTTATGATGACGGCATACTGTCCCGTCCTGAGAGACGCCAGCTGATTCTCGGTCAGAACGGGAATCTGCCCGCCCTTTCCGTCGCTGACCGTCCCGAACTGTCTGGAGTAATACGCGAGCGAATCAAGGGTGTTTTTAAAGATGATATTCATCCCTATGGCCGACATAATTGTTTCCGCGCCGGACGCATTGAATATGCCCGCAAACTGCGACCTTGCATTCTGAGCGACAAGGAAAAAGCGCATATTGTTGCCGAGCACGGAAGAAATGTAGGAGGGAAGATTGCTGATAGTTCCTGAGACGGTGCCGGCCTCCTCGATTACGATTGAGAGTCTTCCCGGAAGAGAGCCGGAATAATTGTTGACGCTCAGCTCCAGAAAATGATTTATGAGAACGTTGATAATGAGACCCGCTATCGGGTCATACGCCTTGCTGTAAGCGGGAAGAATGATATAGAAGGCAAGGGGCTTCTTGTCTATATCAAGCTTTTCAAGATCGAATGTCGATGAACTGAGCATATCGGTAAGGCAGGATGAGGATTTGAAAACCGCTATTCCGCCGAGCGCCGACACAAGAATCGAGGCGCGGGTATCGGAAGCCGCGCTTTTATAAGTTTTAAGATCCTTCTTTGCCCTTGAAGAGTCGGGAAGATGTTCCTGTATATTCATGAGATTTGTTCTCGTGCCCGATTCACCGGCGAGTATTTCGCACAGACTTCTGAGGTTTATCTCTTCTTCTTTTTCTGCATGCTCGAAAAGGAGGTAGCCGACCCCTCTGAAAAGCTCGGCCGCACTGACCGGCCAGAAGGTATCCTTACTTTCCTCACGCGGATATAACGCCGTGCTGAAGTCGTAGAATTCCTTCTCACCCTTCTCTCTTACCGAAATATTCTTTGATTTATACATATTGCAGAATATACCGAGCAGGTTAATACTGTCCCTGCTCTTTTCGGGATTAGCCAGGTCAATGACTATCACATTGTGTTTTTCGCCGGCGAGAGCGCCGGTCATCCTGAATATTTCACCCTTGGGGTCAACGGAGATAAAGGACTCTCCGGCTCTGATTGTGCTTTTGATGAACGGGATTGTGGCCGAAACGGTTTTGCCCGACTGTGTCATGCCGTCAACCAGAACGTGGCAGTTGCCTGAATAGTAGTAATTCTGCCTGCCTTTGCGCATGACGAAGGGTCCGCCGCGCAGGGCGTCAAAGTCATTCCTTACGCCCTCGATTGTTTCGGGATTATTACAGAATCTCATTTTTTTATCTCCTTTACGGTGCAGAGTGTGTTTTTTACGGATTCGGGTGTAACGAGAGGAGTTTCTCCGGAGAAATCCGCATGCAGCAGCAGAAGCCGGATTATTCCGTCAAGCTCCCGGATGTTTTTGACATTCGCGTCGGTTATTACTTTAAGAAGCTTGTCGTCGGATACCATACCTGAAACAAGAACGCCGCTGCTGTATAACCTTTGCTCAAGCATTCTGAAGTAGTCCGACGCCGAGTAGCTGTCGGCGGGTATCATCTTGATTCTTTCCATACGGGCAAGCATTTGCTCGATGAATCTTCTCTCCGATTCGGAGGGCTTTTCGGGCACAAAAAAGAGAGCGACTCCGTCGAAATTCTCAAAAAACCCGTCCAGGAAAAGCTGCGCGGCGGAAGTATTCTGAGCCAGAGCGATGACATCGGCTCCGATTATTCCGGAAAACTTGTTGCCGTAGTCAGCCGCGGCCGTTATCTTTGCGAGTTCCTCCTCCGCCCGGCTGAGCGTTTCGTTGAACTCGAGCTCGATATAATCGTTTATGCCCGTATAAAAATCAAGCACATTGGCCTTTTTGTATTCATCGGCAATATAACGGACGGCGGTTGTCCTTCCGTTGTGGGCGTCAAGCTGAATGATGAGTGACGGAGGTATAAACCCGGCGCAGTCATTGTATAAGTAGGCGTGGCGGCAGGTGTTGAGCACCTCTTCTTTGAAATTGGCAAGACCTTCCATTTTGTTCCCTCTCTTTCTGTATCTGCGGTCTGAGAAACGGCAGAATAATCGTTTAATTGTTTCTTTTGGATGTCTCTGCTGTATATTAACGGAGAATCCGCGGGAATTCTCGCAATTATTTTCGTATTTTTTTCAAAGTATAAATTTTAGAGCCGGAGGAATAAAAAAACCGCGGCTCATAAAGAGCCGCGGGGTGATGATTCTGTTTGTCTCTGCTGCGGATAAATCAATCCCGCAGTAAACCGGATATCTGTTTTTTGAATTCGGCGTCGCTGATACCGGCAATATTGTCAATCAGTATTATTTCGCTTTCTTCCGCCCGCTTTTTAATGGCCGGGGAAGCTGTGACGGTGGATAGGATAACGGGCTTTGCATATTCTCCGCCGTACCATCTTGTAAGAGAAGCAATTTCATAAAGGAACTGCTTGTCGATATCACAGTCCTTGCAGCTGACGCAAAACAGTCTGAATCCGTCGGACAGTATCAGGTCAATCTCGTTGTCAACCTCGACCGAATTGTTTTTGATAACGCCGTCCCAGTCCAGTTTTACGCCGACGCTGCAGTCAACGAATCTGCCTGTTGATAAGGCCGTGTGATATGAATACATTTCAAAGGCCGTCCCGGATTTTTTGAAAAGGTAATCCTGATACTCCGGAATATTCAGGGAATAAATGACATACTGTCTGCAGCGGGATTTCAGCTTTATCAGCCCCCCGTTCACGAGCTCGTCAAGGAGAGGCTTGAATCTGCTGTCTTTGTTATTGGGGAAAAGCTTTATTATATCGCCCGGAGAACAATGATTATTGCCTATGAGGTTCGACTCGCTTCCTTTGGGAAGCGTCAAAAAACTCTTCCACTCGTCCGGATACTTTTTCGCAATTTTCCAGAGCTTGATGACATTCTCTCTCAGGCCGTCTTTATCAAGGTCAGGTTTGTAGGATGTGCCCGAATCGTCATACTTGTTTTTGATTGACGACGCCTGCAGTCTGATAAGCTTGTTGACGGTGAAAAACCTGAGCGGTTTATCGCACACCGTTTTGTAATCGGGATACATAACCCGGAAAACTCTCTTGTCAAAATCAAAGCGGTGCACGCGGACATTTCCGGGCTTTTTTTCACGCACAAAAACTCCCGCGGCGTAGCTGAACGGTTCAGGCCCGCCGGTGATATCAATGTCAAAGCTGTCCTCGTCGTTAACGATTTCGGAAATCCGCTCTGTTATTTCGGCGGTGCTGTCGTTTTTGACTTCGACAAAGCTGTATTCAAGATTCAGTTTTTCCGTGTTGAATACTTTAAGAGCGTTGAAGGTCAGTTCTATTTCGTAAATGCTCTTTTGCGACTCGGAACGCAGACAATATACCTTGTCGTAATTATAGTGCATCTGCGAAACACAGTTATTCAGATTTTCCTCGTCAAAGAACTCGATAAGGATGCGCTTGCCCATATAAAAAACTCCCGTTAAATAATACGGGCGGAATGATTCCGCCGCCTGTATTGATTATAGACACGAAGGGCAAAAATGTCAAGCGCCCCCTGTTCCCGTTAAGGAAGCAGGGGGCAGGCGTTCTTACGGCGCGAAACCGATTTGCCTTGCAGCGTCCGGGTTTTCCTGAGAGCGGAGCGCGCTTCTGACATCATCGGACGAGATTTCCGTGGAGCCGTCATTATCAAGCCAGTGGCGTCTGGCGCTGATTGACTTGATTTTTGAAGCCACATTGCGTGAATATCTGGCAAGGCCGAAATTGGGGCTTTCAAGAACGGATGAGGGAAGGGAGTGAAAATGGTCCCTGATGAGCTTCACGGACTTATCTCCGACGGTGAAATTCTCAAGGAAATGCATCGTTATTTTAAAGAGCTCGTCTCTGTCATAGGGCCTGAAATCAACGGTATATCCTATTCTCGATCTGAGGCCGGGGTTTGAATTGAGGAACGAATCCATCTCGTCCGCATAGCCTGCGAAGATTATGGTCAGGTTGCTGCCGGGCTCCTCCATGGCGGTGAGCAGCGTTGAGATAGCCTCACGCCCGTATTCATCGCCTATTGAGAGGGCGTAAGCCTCGTCAAGGAAGAGAATTCCCTCATTGGCGCACTGTATCGCGGAGAGGGTATTGTATCTGGTCTCTCCGAGATACCTGCCCGTGATGTTCCTCGCGTTTGCCTCATAGTAACCGCGGCTGATTCCCGCCTCGTTGAGAGCTTTGCTGATGAGCCTTGCTGCGGTTGTCTTTCCGCATCCGCTCGGGCCGCGGAAGATAATGTGGCGCGGAAGCTTTTCGGGGGTTTTACCCTGTTTTCTGAGCAGCTTATTCTGATAGTCGCCCGCAATCAGCTGCTCGGCAAGGTCGAGCACCGCCTCCATTCCGAGCATACCTCTGAGCTCGTCAAGCGCCGATTTTTTGGCCTCCTCAGTTGCGTAAGCGCTCTCATAGTATTTTTCAAGCGCGGCAACGCTTATGAAGACGGGCTCGGTCTTCTTTTTACGGCTGCATACAAAATGGGATATTTTCAAAGCGACGCTCTCGAGCGATTTCGCTCCCGTGAATGAGCCCGATTTCATCTCGGCTGAGATAATCTTATTGAGAATCTCGCGCACCTCGCTGTAGCCTTCGATTAATCTCGCAGGGAAGAGAGAGTAAAGCTTTCCGATATAGTCGGTGGATTTCTTCTCCGCGGCTCTTATTTCAAAAACCGGCATTTTGGCGGCGACAAGCCCGGCGGTTGAGTTGTCGTTTTCCTTTACGCGCAGAGCAAACAGTCTGCCGCCGTCCGCGCACGCCGAGCGTATTGTATAGATGAGCTCGGTGAATATCGGGTCTATCGAGCTGAAATCGCACACGTTGACGGATTCAATCGCGTTTTCTCCCTCAACGATATTCTTGAATGTTTTGTCAACGGAGGAATCCCAGCGCCTGGCACCGCTGACCAATGTATCCTGAACGATTTTCTTGCTGCGCTGCCCCGAGAAAACCTTTGTGTGAATATCGGTGAGCATATCATAGTATTCCGCGTCATCGTTGCATCTGATGATAAGCATAACCGAGAAAAGGTACTTCGAGAGAGAGCAGTCAAGCGCCGCGTTGACGAATTCAAAATAGGCGGCGAGAGAATCGGGAGCGGGCCGCGGCTCCGCGCCCGGCACGACGGGCTCTCCGGATACGGCGGCAGGGGGAGTCCTGAGAGGAAAACGTTTTTCGAATTTTCTCTGATAGGCTTCATCCGCGAATTTGAGCGAACGGCATTTAAGCGCCGTCTCAAGCTGGAATGTCGCCTTCCGGTTGTCGCTGTAGAATTCGACGGTTACAAATTTGTCCCTGTGGCTGATTATCACTCCCTCGCCTCTGTCGGCGGAGATAACCTCGATACCGATAAGCGAACTGCTGTCGCTGTCGGAGACCCCGTTTTTGATTTCTTCGAGTCTTTTGGTGTATTCCGCCGCCCTGGAGTCGCCGGGCTTCGTGTTTTTCAGCTTCCACTCAAGCCAGTTTTTTTCCATCGGCATCCCCTTGGCGAAACCGTAGCGTTCCATAATATCGTGAGTCCTCAAAAGGTACTCCGAGATATTGATTTTTTTCTCGGTATAATCGCGGTTCAGACCTTCGATCAGGTCATCAACAAAAGTAAAAAGGTTTCTGAGTTCTTCATCGGTCATTACGGCATCGCTCCTTTCGGATTTGTTTTAACAGTATTAACGCGCAGGCTGCTCAATTATCGTTTTGAAAATCCGCGCAGATGCGCGGGCAGAACGGCTACTCTTCTTCGCCTTCGTGTTCGAGCATGATGCTGTCTGCGCTGACGGCGCAGCAAAAGCAGGGGAGCCTTACCGCGGCCACACAGTCGAGCACCTCGAGCTTTTCGCCGGATTTGTGCAGCTTGTCATCGCAGGTGATATACGGCATTTTCAGCGTACCGTCTCTTTCGATTATGCTCTCGTTCAGGACGCGCTCTTCGCCGTCCATCAAAACAAACGAATAGATTTCCTCAATCTCGCAAACGGTTCCCTGCGGGATTTCGGTGCCGTCGTTTAAAGTTACCTTCTCGGTAAAAACGCCTGTTCTCATAGTTACACCTCCATGTGTGATTCGTTAATGATATGCGCGGGCGGCCGTTTCGCGCGGACCGCCCGCTTCCGTATTACTTTCGTTATGCGAGCTGCTTATCCATCCTGTCCGGGTTTCTGCGGCGTATCAGCTTCAGATACTCTTCATCCTCAAACAGGGGATACCTTTCGGCAATGACGGGCTTCTGACCTCTGCGGAAGAACGCGAGGGAATTCAGTTTCATATACAGCACATCCTCAAGAGGCACATTCAGCCTGACGGAGATATCTCTCGCGGTGTTAAGGTCGTTTCCGCCGAGATAGACAATGGTGTCGTTGTTATTCAGTATTGTCTTCGCGCCGGCCTCACCGTACATTGTGTTCAGCTGGCTCTCATCCTGCAGGATGATGGTTGAGCTTATTCCCTTGGAGCGGAATGTGGCTATCATCTGCGGGAAGGAGTTTATCGTTGTGCCGCAGGCGAAGTCATCCATAATTAGGTGGATGGGGATGGGTACCTTTCCGCCGGGGAATTCTTTTGCCTTGCGCATGATATACTGAAGCAGGGTGTCATATATCAGGTTGACATAGGCGTTCGTGCCTTCGTCAGCGCCGTCCGTTGTTATGAACAGCACCGTTTTCGTGTTAATTAAGCTGTCGATATCAAGCGTGGGCTTGGTGCGGAGCATCTGCTCGGTTTCGCTGCTGAAAACCGTCGAGAGAACCGAGCGCATAGTTATCAGAACGCTCGCGAGGGTTCTGCCGCTCACTTCGCGGGCATTGTTGTAACATGTGGTCAGAGGATGGAGAGGGTTGCTCTGGACGAATTCGTCGAGCACCGGCGAAATTGATATCTCGGCTACCTCTCCCGCTCTCTCTCTGACGCTCCTGCTTACAAGCAGGAAGTCGGCAAAGGTCGGATGGTTTTTGAACTGAAGAGTGTATCTTAACAGAAGCTCGGCGAACAGCTGCGAGCTGTAGCTCCAGAATTTATCCGACTTGTTGCATTCCGGAAGAGCGCTTATGACAGAGGCCGCGAGTTTGCTTATATCTTCGCTCGTCTCCGCGTATGCCAGGGGGTCAAAGCAGATATCGCTCTTTGACGGAGTGTCAAGGTTCAGCTCAAGAACCCTGTAATTACGCTCCCGGAACATTGGCGCAAATGTCTCAACAAGCTCCCTCTTGGGGTCGGTAAGCACTAAATTGGTCTCATAGGTATTGAGCAGTCTCGGAATGACAACGGAGCAGGTCTTGCCCGACCCCGTGCATCCGATTACCGCCACGTTGTTATTGAGGCCTGTCTGTGCGGTATCTGTCGGGAATGAGTATCCGTTACCCAAAACAATTCTGTCTGCCATAATTCACGCCCTCCTTAAAATTTCACCAAAGCTTACAATTTCGTCAACAAGTCCGAATTCAAGCGCCTCCTCGGCGGAATAAAAATGGTCATACCCGGTGGCCTTCTCGACCTCCTCAACCGGTTTGCCGGTATGCTTTGAGAGTATCTCGTTCATCGCTCTCCTTGTCTTTTCCATACTTTCGGAGAGCTCCCTGATGGACGATGCGCTGCCTCCCGCTCCGGTCTGTATTAACGGCTCGTGCAGCATCATCTTTGAATGCGGCAGGATGTATCTTCTGCCTGTGCCGGAGGCGACAAGCAGGGCGCCCATACTGTAGGCGTTGCCGAGACAGACGGTGTTGACGGGGCAGCCCGAGTCGCGTATGGCGTCATAGATGAGCATCCCGGCGGTTATCTCGCCGCCGTAGGAGCATATAAACAGGTTGATGGGCTTTACCGCATCCTCAAGGTTAAGCATATGAATTTGCTTGACGGCCAGCAGAGCGGACTCGGAGTTTATTTCGTCTTCAATATAGATATTCCTGCTCTCAAAGAGCTTTGAGTCAATGGGTATCTGAGAAATGCCCGAAGATGTTCTGGTAACGGTATAGAAGTCTTTCATTTCAATTCTCCTTTCCTCTTTTGACATACGGTTTGATGCGCGGTTCTACCTTTAAAGCCTCTGAATTGAGAAGTCTCAGCATCTCGGCGGCCGAAGCAATTTCACTCCCGTCAAATTCGAGAGCGGCGTAGATAAGCGAAACGACCGTGCCGCCCGTGAATTCCGCCTCTGCCAGGAATGCGTTGAGCACGGTTTTACAGATACTTCCGCGGGTGAATTGACGGAGCGCAGTCATCGCCCTCTCTGAGTTGTCGATGTGCGGCGGGTCGCCCATATCGACATAAGCGGTGATACAGTCGGCCAGAGCTTTCCTTGCCTCCCAGCCGGAGGCGTTCTCATAGCCGAGGTTAAAATACTTGTTTCTGCGCAGTTTTCCTTCTCTCGGGTTATACATTTTTCATACCTCCGTTATTTTTTTTCGAGTATTTCTTATACAGCCGGGCCGTCATCCGGATAATCAGGATTGCCCGGCAGCGAAGCGTCATTCTTCGCCGTCCTCATCGTCATAATAGCCGTCTTCGTCATAAGGATACGGATAAAGAGGCTCAGGGTCCTCCCATCCCGGCTCGTGTCTTATCTTATACACTGCGTTGTGGAAGATATCCTCATCTTCTTCTCTCCACGGGTTTACATAACAGATGAACCAGTCATCGTAACCGTCATAATAAATGATGTCCGGCGGTACCGATATGCAGTATCTGACTATATCCTCTACGCTTCCGAAGTCTGTCCCGCTTTTTTCATTCACGTCTTTTATCAGCTCTTCGACGGTATTTCCGCACCCGTAAATGCTGTTGTAAGTGTCATCCATGACATCAAACATAACGCGGTATTTATAATAGTCAAAGAATTTGTGCTCTTCATCGGTGCACTCAAACAGGCACATCATCGGCTCCTGGGCATAAAACACATAGTCAAGAGTTTCAAACCGCCGCGTAATGTGATACCAGAAGTGAGTGCGGGGGCTGTAACGGTCGCCCTGCCATACTTTGAGGCAGTCGTCTCCGAGCTCAAAATGTTCTATCCACCCGTTT
>CACZTQ010000061.1 GCA_902784155.1 Oscillospiraceae bacterium | reverse complement strand
TCCCTGTCGCAGTAGATTCCCTCTTCCTCATCCCAGAGAAGTTCATTGATTTTATCGGATATCTCACGGGAAAGGGAGAGATAATAACCGCTCTTTTCGCTGTCTCCGAGCTCTTTGTAAATCTCGGAAAGAGCTTTGCAGTCGCTCGCCATAAAGCAGGAGGAATCAATCGCGTCAAGGGTTTCGAGGGTATCGAATCTCGGCGAATTGTCCATTCCGCTCTCGTCGCACCTGCACCTTGTGTTTGCGTAATCCGTATGCCACTCGGTGAGGCCGTTGCCGTTTTTGTCTCTGTTCTTTAAAAACCAGAGCAGGAATTTTTCAATTCTTCCGGCGCAGAGGGCGAGGAATTGCTTGTCTTTATCGGCTCTGTAAACCGAGAGCGCCGCCCACGCGATAACCTGGGGCTGGGTGATATCCGAAACTTCGGTTTTTGACTCCATCATATGAGGGATGAAGCCGTCGTCTCTCTGACACTGCAGGACCGCGAGAATCGACTCCTTCGCGAGAAGAGTATCATAGGACGAAATCGCCATGGCGTGAAACATCGAATCCCAGAGCCAGACGTGTTTATGCGGGAGCCTGTCCGGCGTTGTGGAGCGGCAGTTTATACCGCCCTGAGGGCTGTAAACATTGACCTTGTTGACCGACAGGCATTTGTAATAGAGCTTTTCGAATTCGCCGTCTTTGCACGGCGGCTTGTTTTCGAAATACTTTATCCTTTCGCCGTAAACGGCTTCAATATCAATTTTTATTTTTTCTTTTGCTGTTTTCAGAGCTTCGCCGAAATCCCGCGAGCGGAGAAAGACGAAGCGCTCTCCCTCGCGAAGCAGCAGAAATATATACCCGTCCGTCTCGATATAAGAGGCGCCGCCGCTTTCACCCGAACCGGGAAACCTCTCCGAAAACACCGACGGTTTATATGGCGAAATCCCCGCGACGGTATCCTTATCGGCAAAAACAATCAGGGATTTCTCACCTTTTATCGAGTCTGAAAGGACGGTGTCGATTCTCTCGTCTGTCGGGAGTGACAGCGTGACGGGGTCTTCAAAATCAAATCTTACGGAGATTCTCTCATTCATCAGCATCCCGGCGAAATCACCGGAATGTGAATTCTCCCCGTCGATTCCGCTGAAAGCGAAAAGAGTACCGTATCCGCAGTAATCGGGCAAAATCATATCAGACCTCCTGCGGAAGCTCTCTGTTTACTCCTTCGCCCTCTGCTCTCGCCCTGCGCATCTCCTCGAGCTCGGCTCTTATGGTGTCTCTGCGCTTGCCTGTGAAGTTATCAAACAGATAAACGAACGCGGGAACAAGATTGCCTATGACGCCGCAAAGAGAGGTGATAAGGTAGATTCCCTTGAGCGTCGAATTGCTCTGTACAACCGTGACGGCTTTGCCAGAAGCGTCCTGACGTCCGCTCTTGTAGCCGATTTTGTTGAGTGAGATATTGTAGATATTCGTTCTGAGCAGAGTGTTGAGCCTGCCCGTTATGCTCTGGACCGCCATAAGCAGACCGTCGCTTCTGACGGGATGGCCGTATTTCTTTTCGGTCAGCCATTCCATATAGTCGGTTGAGTCGGCGACGAGAATCTTTCGAGCCGCGCTCATTCCCGAATTCGGCATACCCGAAAGTCCTATGATAACGCCGACAAGATAACGGAGTTTTCTTATTCTCGTTAAATCGAATTTCACGGCAAACAGGCTCATCAGCGTATAGAAGAATCCCGAATAAGTATAGCTGCCGATGAGCATATTGCGCGCCGAGACCTTCTTGCCCACAAAGGGGACGGAGAAAAGTCCCACATAAGAGAGAGCGCCGCTGATGACGTCTATTATCGCTTTCATTCCGTAGTCGTCAAAGGTATTCTGATAGAGATACGGAAGCATGTTGTAGGTAACCTGACGCACGGTCTCAAAGACCGTAGCTATCATTGATATAATAAACGGGCGGTTGCTGAATATTGCGGAAAAGGTCTTTTTATCCCAGACTATTTTTTCGCTCTGGTTGACCTTTACCGTTCCGACTTTCTCTTCAAGAGTGAAATACGGGGCGAACATTGTTGAAACGCCGAGGAAGCAGAATATGAGGGCAACGAAGAAATAAGCCCATTTCTGACCGTTCGCGCTGTGAACTCCGCCTATGACAATGGGAAGAATCCATCCCGGAAGCATTGAGCCGAGAGCCGAGGCGAGGGATGAAACGGTGAAGAAATTCTTTCTGTCGTTGGGGTTGTCGGTCATTCTTAGAGCGATGGTGCTCATCGCCATATCGTAGAATGTATCCACGCCCTCAAACAGAACGGTGAGGATAAACGACCAGACAAGATTGATTATCGGATTCCCGGACGGCACGACAAAGAGCAGCATCGATGTCAGCGCGAAAGGAACCGGAGCCATAAGGAGTATTCTCTTGGTGTTGCTCATCTTATCCTCGCGGACCGGTCTGTCAAGCAGACCTCCCGCGATGGGAGACATCAGGAAGCTGAAGGCGTTTGTGAAATTGCCCATCCAGATAAGATGCTTCGGGTCGATATTCTGAAAGTCGCGGTTGAATTTGTCGGAGTAGGTGTAAACGCTGTCCTGCCCCATGCAGTTGCCGAACATACCGCCGGCGTAGCCGAACTGCTCCTTGATTGTGAAAGAAGGATTGTTTACTACCTTATCCTTCAAGTCGGCCAGTTTGGTTTTCAAACCCACAGATAATCACTTCTCTTTCCGAAAGAATTCTCGGCACACACTGCCGCCCGGAAGCAGCAGCCGGGCCTCTTTAAACGAACGGTGTAATGATTGTTGCGGCTTACACGCCAATACTGATTTATAATAAATCCGCTGTCAATGACATTGTCATTTTCATCAAAAAGGAATACCCTGTAAAGGAAGCAGGGGTTATTCAGAATCTCCTGAGCGGCGGGGAATGTTATCACAACCTCGTCCTCCGTTTCATAAGCGGAGGCCTTTGACCCGCGCGGGAAAGAGGGAGCGGGGCAGAATTCCGACAAAGCCGAGTGAAAATCCCTGCCGGGGCAGCTAAAAGGCGGCTCAATCAGATACTCGCACAGGACGGTTTCCGTTATACAGTCAAACCCTCTGAGAAGCAGCCTGCCTTCCCCGTCCGCGTCAATCATCCAGCATTGACTGATGCTCCTGAAGCCGGCGGGATGAAGTTTTCGCTTTCCCTCGGCGGTAAACTCGGCGTAGTTGAGAGCGCCGGTGCCGAGAGCGGTGAAACTGCCCTGCCAGAGAGAGCGGGGGTCATTGAGCGGATAATGCGAGTGACCGGAAAGATGCACGACCTGAGGGTATTTTTCAAACACGCCGCTGAAAAAGTCGTTGCCCCACCCGTCAAAATCGGAGCTGCCGTAAACAGTGTTTTTCACGTGCTCGTGATGCATTACGAATACCGGGCGAATGGGGCTGTCCTGCGTCGCCTTGCGGAGCTCTTCTTCAAGCCAGAGGCGCTGGGCTTCCCCGTAATAGACTCCCGGCTCGTTGCAGGTTGAAATGCCGATAAAATGAAAACCGTGAATCACGGTGTGAAAATCATTCTCTGTGCGGAAAAGGCTGCGGTAACATTCGTTGCCGTTTTTACAGCCGCGGCGGTTATCGTGGAAGTTGGCGGTCACGGCGAGAATGCGCGCTCCGCCCGCCAGGCGTTTCGCAGTATGTGAGAAGGCTCTGAGCTGAGACCTTCTTCCCCTGTCGGCAATATCGCCCGCGAAAAGGAAAGCGTCCGGTCCGCCGTAACCCGATGAAATCTTATGCGCAAATCTCATCATCGACTCAAGCCTGCCGCATCTGAGGTCGCCGTATCCTTTTATGTGTATATCGGAGCAGACAAAAAACCTGAGCACGGGCTCAAAGGAGCCCGCCCCGCTGCGCTCCGATATTTCTCCGCCTTTTATAACAATCATAATTGTCTCCGCATAGAATTTATCATTATATATTATATATTTTCAGCAAAAAAAGTCAATTATTTTAATAAATATTAGTCAAATTTTCCGAAATATGTTTACTTTTTACATAAAATTTGGTATTATACGCTTTGTAGCAAATTCCGAAACAACTACAAGGAGTCATCGGAAATGAAAAACAACAAAATTCTGGAGGTTATCCTCTGCGTTTTGCTTGCGGTTATAATCGCGGGAGGCGCAATCGGTTACTCGTTTCTTCCGCATCCGCTCAATTACAAAATCAATGAGCTATCCCCCGTCGGAAACGACACGGCGGAGATAGTCAGCGAAAGCGTTGACGGAGTCGTACTCAAAAAGAAAACGCCCGGCGAATTCAAGGTGGTTCTCTTTACCGACAGTCATCTTGACGGCAAAAACAAGACCTCAAACGAAACGCTCGGGAATATGATCAGATGCATACAGACCGAAAAGCCCGACCTTGTTCTCTTCGGCGGAGACAACGTGACATCCGCGATGAACAGGACCCGCTCGCGCCAGTTTGCAGAGATTTTTGAGAAGCTCGGCGTTTACTGGGGCGGAGTCATCGGAAACCACGAGGGCGATAATCCCTACTCAATCAAGAGAGACGAAATGGTCGATATCTTCTCATCCCACGACAGATGCATTATGAGAAAGGGCCCCGACGACATCGACGGAAACTGCAACTACGCAATCACCCTTCTTAACTCGGACGGGCGCCATCTTGAGACAATATTCTGCCTTGACACCTTCGATGAAATGAGCGACGAGCTCAAGGAATACTACGGCTTTGAGGGCGAAGGCACTCCCTGGGACGGCGCTCACGAGAATCAGGTTGCCTGGTTCAGTGAAAAGGCCGT
>CACZTQ010000060.1 GCA_902784155.1 Oscillospiraceae bacterium | reverse complement strand
GGCGCCATACTTAAAGTGGTATCCGGCGCGGTCGGCGGCGAAAATGTCATCGTCTTTGACAAAAACACGGAGCACTGCCGCAGAATAACCGCGGAGCTCGGCTGCGTATTCAGCGAAGACATAGAAGCGGTCGTCGGCAAAAGCGAATATATCGTGCTCGGAGTAAAGCCGCAGAACGCGAAGGAGATTCTCGGAGGAATCGGAGACACTCTCAAAAAGTCTTATAAAGAGCATAAGGATAAAAGCATTGTTCTCGTCAGTATGCTGGCGGGCACCGAAATATCAAAAATCACGGAGTATCTCGGCTTCGTATGGCCCGTTATAAGGATTATGCCGAATATCGCGGCGACGGTCGGCAAGGCGATGACGCTCTGCTGCGCCAACGAATATGTAAAAGAGAGCGAGCTCGACTTTTTTGTAAAGTCAATGGAAAAATCGGGCAGAATCGACATCGTTGACGAGAAGAATATAGACGCTTATTCGATAGTGACCGGCTGCGGCCCCGCCTGGATATGCCAGATTGCCGAGGCGCTTGCCGACGGTCAGGTCGCGATAGGCGTACCCAGAGACAAGGCGTATCTTTACGCCGCCCAGACTCTCGCCGGGACGGCTGAGCTGCTCTCCCGCGAGGGCGCGGTCCCCGCGGTGCTCAAGGATTCCGTCTGCAGCCCCGGCGGCACTACCATCGAGGGAGTCAAAGCTCTCGAAAAGGGAGCCGTCCGCTCCTCCGTTATAGACGCCGTCTGCGCGGCCTATAAAAGGACAAAGGAAATCGGCAAATAATTTATAATGATTACGCCCGCCGTGCGCTTTTGCGCACGGCGGGCTTTCTGTGTTTATTCTCTTATTTGAGATTCACTATCGTTACCCCGTCTTCCCCTTCGCCGTAAACGCCGAGACGGCTGGATTTTACATAGGGTGAGGATTTGAGGTATCTCGTGACGGCGGTTCTCAGAGCGCCCGTACCTTTTCCGTGAACTATGGTGAATTCCGAGAGACCCGTCCTCAGGGAGTGGTCGATGAATCTGTCAAGCTCGATAAGGCAGTCGTCAACGCTCATGCCTCTTAAATCGAGGCGAGTTTCGGGCGCGATATTCAGACGGCTCTCGCCCTGCAGCCTGCTCACGGGCTGCGCCTTCTTTTCGGGGGCCTTGTCGCTCAGACGCAGGTCTGTCTCCTTGACTCTTGTTTTTATCGCTCCTGCGAGCACCTCAACGTTTCCGCTTCTGTCGGCGGGCGAAATAACCTTCGCGCTCTTGCCGAGAGAGCGGATGATAACCGTGTCTCCCGCAACGACGTGGCGCGGAAGGACGTAATCCTCATCGTCATCCGCCTGCGTGACCGGGTCCGCGGCCGAATCCATTGCGTCAAGGCCTCTCCTGACGGCGGCCTTTGCCCTTCTCGCGAGCTCTGCCGCATCCTTGGCGGAGGCCTGCTCTTTTCTGAGCTTGTCTATTTCCTGAAGCAGGGCGTACGCCTCGCGCTTTGCCTGCTCCACAACGCGAAGAGCCTGCCCCTTCGCCTTTTCAAGCTCCTTTTCGCGCAGGGCGGCTATTTCCTCCTTGCGCTTTTGCGCCTCGGCGTTATCCGCCTGCGCCTTCTCCGCGAGAGCCCTCGCGGTTTCATACTCGTCTTCCATCCTGCGCCTGGTTTCCTCAAGGCGGTCAACGACATTTTCAAACTGCTTGTTTTCGCTTGATACAAGATTCTCGGCGCGGGCGATTATCTCGTCTGAAAGGCCGAGACGCTTGCTGATGGCAAGCGCGTTTGATTTGCCGGGTATTCCTATCAGAAGCCTGTAGGTGGGCTTGAGAGTTTTTATATCAAATTCGCAGGAGCCGTTCTGCACGCGGTCCGTGTCGAGCGCGTATGCCTTAAGCTCCGCATAGTGAGTTGTCGCGGCAATCTTCGCGCCCTGAGCGTGAAGCTGCTCGAGTACGGCCATTGCGAGAGCGGCGCCTTCAATTGGGTCGGTGCCCGCTCCGAGCTCGTCAATCAGGACGAGCGATCTGTCATCCGCCGCGTCAATGATTGAAACGATATTTTTCATATGGGCGGAGAAGGTCGAGAGATTCTGCTCTATTGACTGCTCCTCGCCTATATCGACGAGAATCTTGTCGAATACCGAGATTTCGCTCCTGTCTGCGGCGGGTATCATAAGCCCGCACATCGTCATAAGAGTCAGCAGGCCGATTGTCTTTATTGAAACGGTTTTGCCGCCCGTGTTGGGGCCCGTAATGACGAGAGTGTCAAAGTCCTTGCCGAGATTTATGTCAACCGCGACGACCTGCTTCGGGTCGATTAGCGGATGGCGCGCTTTTTTAAGATTGATTATTCCGCTGTCATTGAGCTCGGCGGGGCTCGCCTTGATGCTGTAGGCATACTGCGCCTTGGCAAAGATAAGATTGAGCTCAACGGCGCACTCATAGCTGTTTTTGATTCCCTCGGCGAAATCTCCCGCCTGGGAGGAGAGAGCGGCGAGAATTCTGTCGATTTCTTCCCTCTCTTTGGATTTGAGCACCTTGATTTCGTTGTTTGCCTCGACAATCGCCATAGGCTCAACGAATACCGTGGCGCCGCTCGAGGAGGTGTCGTGAACGAGGCCGGGAACATCCGCCCTGTGTTCGCTCTTGACTGGCACAACGTATCTGCCGTTTCGCTGGGTGACTATGTTTTCCTGCAGGAATTTCGAAAAGGATGACGAGCGCGTGAATTTATCGAGCTTCTCGCGCACGCTTGATTCCTGAATCCTGATTTTTCTTCTAATATCCGAGAGCTCGGGAGATGCCTTGTCGGATATCTCATCCTCGGCGATTATCGCCTCAAAAATCGCGCTCTCGAGGAATTTGTTCGGCATGAGCGAATTGAATAAAGGGTCGAGTGAGACGGCTTCGCCCGAATTCGATTCTCTCCACTGCGAGAGAGAGCGGATTACCCTGAGCACCTCGCCTATATCGAGCAGCTCTCTTGTGTTGAGAACGCTTCCCGCCGCCGCGCGGGCGAGGGAGTTGTTGACGTTTTTGAGCCCTCCGAATGACGGCCCCCCGAATCGCGCAAGAAGCCTGTGGGCATCCGTTGTGGAGGAGAGCAGAGATCTGACAAGGTTTATATCCGTCTCGGGGGTGAGATGAAGAGCCGCGTATCTCGCGTCTTCGCAGCCCGTGAATTCCGCAAGGCGTTCAAGCACCTTGTCGAATTCAAGAGCGCCCGAGTATCTGTCAAAAAAATCCATATTACATTTCCTCTGTGACTGTGATATCCTCCGCGGCTGCCGCTTCGTCGGTGGAGGAGGCTGTTTCCTGCTCCTGACCGGGTATCGCGTCGGAAGGCGTCGGCACAGCCGTGTTTATATCGGCGGGTACATCCGTACCCGTTGCCGGGGGAGCGGTCTGCGGCTGAGTGACGGTCTGGGCGGCGGTCTGCGAGGTTGCCCTGAGCTGCTGCGCAATCTCCTGGTTATCCGCCGACTGGATTGACGCTATATAATTGCTGCCGTTTCTCTCGCGCAGGGTGATTCTCATATATTTGTCGGGTTCGGGAGCGGTGTATTCGCCGTCCTCAATATCCGCCCACGCTCTTCCGCCGATGTAGCCGACGTTGAGTATGGTGCTCGTGCCCTGTTTCTCTATGCTGATTACCTGCGGAGTATATGCCGCCTCAACGCCCGTGATGGGAAGGATGTAGCTCTTCTGAGCGGCGTCATAGGTAATGTCATAGCCGCTCATATCGATTGACGAGTGAAGCGAGGCGATGTCAATCTCGTTGCCGTAAAGGGAGATGAAGGCCTTCTCGATATCCGCCTGAGGAACGAGAATACCTATGGTCTCACCCTGGCTGTAGGGATATTTGCTCATACCGTTTTCATCCTGAAGCAGAGCCCATACCGCGCTGTAGAGAAGCTGCGATTTGTCGGCCATGTTTATATCGTCGAATGTGTCGGGGTCAAACATGACTACGGGCTTTAGCCACTCCTCGTATTTAGCCTTCTCGGCCGCGTCGTCCCTGTTGGCTTTGATGAAGCCGACAGCCGAGGTGATTACCGTTACGAGTCCGATAACCGCAAGTACTATAACGATTATTCCTATCGGCAGAGCCGCTTTGTTTTTTCTTCTTCTGCGAGCCATAATTTACCTCATAAACATTAAATCTATTTTGCCGAGCGTGATTCTGTCTCCCGCCGTGATGACGGCCTGCTTCTCAACCCGCGTTGCGTTTACAAACACGGGCGCGTCCGCCGAGACGGGAATGATATACCAGGAATCCCTGGCGCATTTGATTACCGCGTGATGCCTGGCGACCGTGGGGTAGGTCAGGATTATATCGCAGTCTTTAAGGCATCCGACGGAGGTCTCTCTGCTGGTTATTTCATAGCTGTCTCCGTTTATCGTGTTAATCAGCCTCACATTGACAAGCGGCTGGTTTTTACGCCTGAGGAGAGCGGCAACGCTCAGCGCGAGTATTATCACCGCGAGAACCGGCAGAGCGTATCTTGACAATTCGGTTAATTCACTCATAAGTCAGCTCCGGAATCTTTGTTATCATAAATTTTACTGTTTAATCTGTAAAAAGTCAATAAAATAAATGTTAATTATTGTAGTGACATTTATTATTCCGCGTGATATAATAAAATCGGGAAAAAGGGGGAGAAAATTATGTTTGAGCAGATTATCAATGTTGACAGGATGGAGCAGGCGGTATCGCTTTTCGGCTCATTCGACGAAAACATAAAACTCATAGAAAAGGAATTCGGCGTGAGCGTTGTCAGCAGGGGCTCGGAGCTCAAGGTCGTGGGCGAAGCGGAAAACGTCCAGAAGGGTATCAGGGCCGTCAACGGCCTTCTCACTCTCATTAACCGCGGAGAATCGCTCAGCGACCAGAATGTGAGATATGTCATCGCCCTTGTCAAGGAGGATAATGACGGCGAGCTCGAAAAGATGACGGCGGACTGCATCTGCATTTCGGCAAAGGGAAAGCCGATAAAGTCAAAAACCCTCGGGCAGAAAAAATATATTGAGAATATCCGCAGCAACACCGTCACCCTCGGCGTGGGGCCTGCCGGAACAGGCAAGACCTATCTCGCCGTCGCCATGGCGGTTACGGCCTTCAGAGCCAAGGAAGTTAACAGGATAGTTCTCACCCGCCCCGCGGTCGAAGCGGGCGAAAAGCTCGGCTTCCTTCCCGGCGACCTTCAGCAGAAGGTTGACCCCTATCTGCGCCCGCTCTATGACGCGCTGTTTGATATGCTCGGCGCCGAGAGCTTCCAGAAGCATCAGGAGAGGGGAGACATAGAGGTCGCGCCTCTTGCCTATATGAGGGGCAGAACCCTTGACGACAGCTTCATAATACTTGACGAAGCGCAGAATACGACGAGCGAGCAGATGAAAATGTTCCTCACCCGTCTCGGCTTCAATTCAAAGATGGTCGTCACGGGAGACATAACCCAGATAGACCTTCCGGACGGCAAGAAATCCGGCCTCAAGGAGGCGCTTACGGTCCTTAAAAATATCGACGGCATCGGAATCACGAGATTCAACGAGAAGGATGTCGTGCGCCACAGACTTGTTCAGGATATAATCAGGGCATACGAAAAATCAGAAGAGGAGAGAAAAGACGGTGACAGGAAAGGTCAAGGTAATAACGGCAAAAGACGATGACGTGACAGTCCCGGCGGGAGTCCGTCTTCTTGTGCGCCGCTGCTGCAACGCGGTGCTTCAGTGCGAAGGCTTCGAAGGGCCCGCCGAGGTGAGCGTCACCTTTACGGATGACGCGCGCATCCGCTCTCTCAACAGGGAATACAGGAATATCGACAAATCGACCGACGTGCTTTCTTTCCCGCTCGGCGAAAACGGGGTTTACGACGTGAATCACGATACGGGCGCGAAGCTGCTCGGAGACATAGTTATCTCAATGGATCACGCGAGGGCCCAGGCTGAGGAATACGGCCACACCCTTGAGCGTGAAATCGGTTTTCTGACTGTTCACTCGATGCTTCACCTGCTCGGCTACGACCACGTAAACGGTGGTCTCGAGGAGGTCAGAATGAGAGAGAAGGAGGAGACCGTGCTCACAAAGCTCGGCCTTCAGAGAAACGAAACATATTATATGGAGACCTGACGTGAAAAGCTTTCTGAAAGGATTTGTATATGCGGGCAGGGGAGTTATCTACTGCCTGCTGCGCGAGCGCAATATGCGCATTCATTTTACATTCACCGTGTATATGTTCGGCTTCCTGACCGTCTTTGATTTCTTTAAGGTCAGCAGGACTGAATTCGCGGTTCTTATCGCTCTGTGCGCGCTCGTGATGAGCCTCGAAGCGGTCAATACCGCGATAGAGCGGGCAGTTGACCTCAGCTCAAAGGAGATTAGCGAGCTCGCGCGGGCGGCCAAGGACGCCGCGGCGGGAGCTGTGCTCATAAGCGCGGCCGCATCCGTAATCTGCGGTATTCTAATAATGTGGCAGCCAGACGCCTTCGGGGCGATGTTTGAATATTACAGAGCTCATCCGGCTGTTTTTGCCGTTCTGATTGTCAGCGTTATCCTCTCGCTTATATTCATTTTCAAAGGAAAACCGGGGAATAAAGATGAGTAAAACAGTTTTCACTTCAATAGTCGGATGCCCCAATGTGGGCAAATCCTCAATACTCAATAAGATTCTCGGCAGAAAGGTGGCAATTGTCACCCAGAAGCCGCAGACGACAAGGACCAAAATCACGGGGGTGCTCACCTCCGGCGAGACGCAGTATGTCTTTACCGACACCCCGGGATTTCACCGCCCGAGGAATGTGCTTGACCGCAAGATGATGAAGGCCGTGGGAGAGGGCATAAGCGGTATGGATGTCTGCCTTTTTGTGACCGAGCCCGGCGGCAGCATCAGGGAAGAGGAGAAGGAGCTTCTTGAGCGCCTTGCAAAAGAGAAGGTCCCCGTCATACTCGCCCTCAATAAGACCGATACGGTCAAAGAGCGTGAAATGATCGCCCGCAAGATTCTCAGAATGACGGAAATCTACGATTTCGCGGCGGTAGTGCCCGTGAGCGCGAAGACCGGCGACAACATAGACGCCCTCCTTGAGGAAATCTCGGCTTTCGCCTATGAATCGCCTCATTATTTCCCCGACGACGCTCTGACGGACCAGCCCGAGAGAGTGATTGCGGCCGAAATAATCAGAGAAAAGATGCTCCTGTATCTCGATAAGGAAGTGCCTCACGGTGCGGCTGTGAGCATCGAGAGGATGAGAGACAGGCCGCAGAGCGATATAACGGATATAGACGCCGAGATTTACTGCGAGAGAGAGTCTCATAAAGGTATAATCATAGGCAAGGGCGGCAGTATGCTCAAAAAGATTTCAAGCGGAGCGAGGATTGATATGGAAAGATTCTTCGGCTGCCGCATAAATCTGCAGTGCCGCGTCAAGGTTAAAGAGGATTGGAGAAATCGTGAGGGTCTGATTAAGAATTTCGGCCTGGATTGATGATATTATGTCAATGACAACGGATGCCCTTGTGCTCAAGGTCAACGATACCGGCGAGAGCGACCGCCTCGTTTTTCTGCTCACCGCCGATTACGGTGTTATCAGAGCCTTCGCAAACAGGGCAAAAACTTCAAAGAGCAATATGCAGGCGGCAACGCAGTCGCTCTGCTACGGCGAATTCAATATTTATTCCGGCAAGGACGCTTATACGATAAATTCCGCGAGCGCAAAAGAGGTCTTTTTCGGCCTGCGTCAGGATATACGCCTGCTTGCGCTCGCTCAGTATTTCTGCGCTCTTGCCTATGAGCTTATTCCCGAGGGAGAGCCCGCTCCCGATTCCCTGAGAATCATCCTCAACTCGCTCAAGCTCCTCGAAAACGGCAGAAGAAGCCCCGACTTTTTAAAGCCCGTGACGGAGCTCAAACTCCTTGCCCTCGCAGGCTTCGCGCCGTCTCTCGGAGGCTGCGGAGTATGCGGAAAGAGCCCTGCCGGGGATGTGCTTTTCTCCGCGGAGGACGGCGTATTCTGTTGCAGGGGGTGCTCGAGAAAGGGCCGCCTGATTACTCCCGGGGTGCTCACCGCGATGAAGCATATAGTTTACAGCCCCGTGGACAGAGTTTATTCCTTTGCCCTCTCGGATGCGGATCTTAAAATGCTCTGCATCACCGCGGAATCCTATCTCCTGCATCAGACGGGCAAAAGCTTCAAAACTCTTGATTTTTATAAATCTCTGCAAAACGAAGGTGATTGATTGAAGCTCGTTACACAGACCAACGGCGTGCGTGTGAGGCTCGGTGAGATGCGCGGAATCCGCCTTCTCTGCGAGAGCGGCTTCGACGCGCTCGATTACTCGATGTTTCATATCCGGGGGATGCGCGATGACGGCAGTGTCATAAATAATTCTCAATATAAGGATCACGCCCGCGGTCTTCTGAGGCTCGCGGATTCTTACGGCCTTACCTTCGCTCAGTCTCACGCGCCTTTTCCCGTCCAGCGTGAAAAGGATAAGCTTTTCAACGAAAAAATGAAGGATGTCATCAAGCGCAGCATAGAGTTTGCCGGGCTCATCGACGCGGGCATCATAGTGATTCATCCCGCCTACTACAAGCATAAGCGGTTTGAAAGAAATATGGAATTCTTCCTCGGCCTTGAGCCGTACGCCCGCGATTACGGTGTTAAGATAGCGATTGAAAACACCTGGGTGTGCGACAGGAAGGGCAGGATTATTCCCGATATTCTCTGCTCGCGCTCGGCGGAATTCAAAAAGGTCATCGACTGCCTTGACAGCAGATATTTCACCGCCTGCATCGATGTCGGTCACAGCGGCCTCGTCGGCGAAAGGGCGGATAATCTGATAAGGGAAATGGGCAGGCGCACGGGCTGCTTCCATATACACGACAATGACGGAAGAGAGGACCTTCACACTCTTCCCTACACATCAAAACTCGGCTGGGACCTGATTCTCAAAGCCATAGCCGACACGGGCTACAGCGGCTGCTTTACCCTCGAGGCGGACAGTTTCTTTATGAATCTGCCGGATGAGGCGATTCCCGCCGCGCTGAAGCTTATGGAGATAACGGGCCGCAGTATGATTAAAAAAATCAATTCTTTCAGGATAAAAGGTGAAGCTGATGAATAAAAAAGTTGCGCAGACACCGCCTATGGGCTGGAACAGCTGGGACTGCTACGGCTCGGGCGTCAACGAGGAACAGATAAGGGGCAACGCCCTCTATATGGCGGAGAATCTGAAGCAATACGGCTGGGAATATGTCGTTTGCGATATTCAGTGGTCGGAGCCGACAGCCGACGGCTTTGCCTATCACTATTATTATCCTCTCTGTATGGATGAATATTCGCGTCTGATTCCCGCCGAAAACCGCTTCCCCTCGTCAAAGGGCGGGCTCGGCTTCGGCCCTCTGGCAGATTATGTTCACTCGCTCGGCCTTAAATTCGGGATTCATATAATGAGAGGAATTCCGAGGCAGGCTGTGCACGCGAATACTCCGGTAAAATGCGAAGGAGTCACCGCGCGCGATATAGCTCTCGGCTGGTCCGTCTGCTCCTGGAATCCCGATATGTACGGCGTTGACAGCAGCAAGAAGGGCGCTCAGGAATATTATGATTCTCTCTTTGAGTTATACGCTTCCTGGGGCGTGGACTATATAAAATGCGATGATATCTGCATCACCGAGGGCAGACCGGATAATCTCTATTCCGCCCGCGATGAGATAGAGATGATAAGAAAGGCCATCGATAAATGCGGCAGGGATATGGTGCTTTCGCTCTCTCCCGGTCCGGCTCTGTTTGAGCAGAGGGAGCACCTCGCCGCAAACGCGAATATGTGGAGAATCACCGGCGATTTCTGGGACAGCTGGGAACGCCTTCACGATATGTTTGACAGATGTCTCCTCTGGCAGGACTGCGTTGCCCCCGGCACCTGGCCTGACTGCGATATGCTGCCGATAGGCCATATCTGCATCACGGCAGAGAATTGGAACGGCAGACAGACCGATTTCACAAAAGACGAGCAGCGCACGATGCTGAGCCTATGGTGTATATTCCGCTCACCGCTTATGATAGGCGCCGAGATGCGTGACAATGATGAATTCACGCTGT
>CACZTQ010000059.1 GCA_902784155.1 Oscillospiraceae bacterium | reverse complement strand
GCCGAGCTTATAATAGAGCCTCGCGCTGCCGGGCATTGAACCGAGTATCGCGGGATTCCCGGCTGTCCGGGCAATGACCTGCCTCGTTTCGCCGAAGGCGGTGATTTTTCCGCCCTCCATGACCGCGAGCTTATTGCAGAGCGGTATAACATTCTCCGCCCTGTGCTCGGTGATAATTACGGTTATTCCGAATTCCTCATTGAGTTTCCTGAGCGATGAGAGAAACTCAGCCGCCGCAACGGGGTCAAGCTGAGAGGTAGGCTCGTCGAGTATTATGACTTCGGGATTCATCGCGGTAACCGCCGCAAGAGCGACCGCCTGCTTCTGCCCGCCCGAGAGCTCCGCGGTCGCGCAGTCAAAGAGGGAGCCGATGCCGAAAAAGCTCATCGTTTCGGCTATTCTCCTGCTCATGAGCGATTGACTGTATCTAAGGTTTTCCATCCCGAAGGCTATTTCGTGCCAGACCTTGTCCGTCACCGTCTGATGCTCCGCGGATTGCTGAACGAATCCGATTTTGACGCTCTCCTCCGGGCTCATTTCCTTTGAAGGGTTGCCTTTGAAGAGAATGCTTCCGCTTCTTTTTCCCTTGGGGGCGAGCTCGGGTTTGAGACATTTCAGCAGCGTCGTCTTTCCGCTTCCGGTAGGGCCGCACAGGGCAATGAAATCCCCGCTCTCGATTTCGAGAGAGATATTTTTCAGGATTTCTTTGTATTTATCATCCGCGCAGGGGTATGAGAAGCTGAAATCCTTGATTTCAAAAAGCGCCATCTTATGCGGTCACCTCCTTCAAAAACGGTCGGAATAAGGCTCAGGGCGAAATAAAGGAAGTATCCGGCGAGAGCCGCGGGCCCCGCGCGAAGCCCCGTGATTTCGGGATAAAACCAGAAATCAATACGCCCCGATGCCTGAAGAAATATGATAAACGCCGATAAAACCGCCGAAACCGACAGCACGGCGAAATCGCGCGGAATGAATCCGAAGAGGGAGTAAGGGCGTCTCTTTGAGCCCGTATATCCTCTGGCCTCCATACTCTCCGCCGTGATTATCATATTCTCCACGGCGTATGTCACCATCGCCGAGAATACTCTCGCGATGCCTCTGAAACGCGAAATGACCGTTTCATCCCTGTAAATCCCCATCGCCTTCTGGGCGTTGTTGATTTTTTTGGAGCGGTCGATAAAAAGCGGTATGAATCTGAGCGACATCGTAAGGATGAGCGCCGCCTTGGGTGAAGCCTTCCCTACGGTATAGATTATTTTATCCGAGGTCATAACATCGGAGAAGGTCGAAAACCAGTAAAACACCGAGGCGGCGATGACTCCCGTCGTGAGCCCGAAAACAAACGCCTCAAGCGTTACGGGGTTGTTGTTTATCACCATTACCGCCGTTTTGCCGTTATGGCTGAAAAGGGGATTGATTACGGCGCATCCGAGAATGACGGCGACAGACAGCAGATGGATTCTTTTATCCTTTTTGCCGTCTCTGACAATCCACAGTATGACGGAGCCGGTGAAAGAAATCAGCGCGGTCACGGGGTTTATATTGAACATCGCGATAACGTTGACAGCGGCGAAATAAAAGAATACGACCGCGGGATTCAGAGATTTGAGACCGTTCATTTCAGATCATCCCCCATATTGCAGGTGTATTCCCATTTTATTTCATCCGAGTCTGAGAGCGTGTATTCCCCGCAGCCCCTGTCGGCGAATTCTCCGTTTACGCTGAACATCCAGCCCGAGAGCTCCCCGTAATCGAATTCATAGAGATAGTTGATGCCCGCGATATATGCGCCCGAGTGATTTCCGAGCGCCTGCGTGTTATCCTCAATCCTGATTTTATACTGCTTCGCCGCCTTTATAAGGCAATCATAAACGGTTGAGCCGCTGTCAAGGACAAACTCCGTTTCGGGCAGGATGATTCCGTCCGGCGGAGTTATGTTTTTATCGCCTCTGCCCTTCACCGTGTCGCAGGAGATACTCATCGTCACCGTGACCGTGTCGGGCGAGGAAGCGTCTTCTGCCCTGTAATAGTCGTCCGCGCTCTGAATATCGGCAAAGACCGTGCCTGCGGTCAGCGCGGCGGCAACGCCGATTATCACGGCGTAGTTCACGGCTTTTTTATTTTTCTTTATAATCAGTATAATCGCCGCGGCGAGCGCTGCGCCCCATACGGCGGCGATAATGATTTTTTTCGGCTTTGAGAGAGTGCGCTCCTTCTCTTTTGCGGGGGCCTGATTTTCGGATCCGGTCTCTTTCGGGGATGCGGAGACGGCTTTGCTTTCCGTTATTTCCTCCTCCGCGGTTTCCTCCGCGTCTGCGTCTGTGAACAAGGATTCTCCGGCGGCAGACGTCTCTTTTTCTTCCTCACCCGCGTGAGAGACCGCTTCGGACGTTCCGGG
>CACZTQ010000058.1 GCA_902784155.1 Oscillospiraceae bacterium | reverse complement strand
GAGACGGAGAGGAATTTCACAAACGGCCCGGTGAATTTTGCGAATCCGAGCAGCAGCCCCACAACTCTGTATGAGATTTTTTCGGGAATCTGCATTGCTATTCTCTTGGGAGCGAGCTCGCCGAGAACCAGTGAAAAATATGAGATTACGACGGTTATGAGAATAACCGAAACAGCGGAAATCAAGCCCGTCGGCAGCGGATTCCCCGGGATTGAGGAAAGCTTTGCCGTGAGCAGGGATGCAAAATTCTGCGAGGCCGAAGCCGAGGTCAGGAATCCCGCAAGGGTGACTCCTATCTGGATTGTCGAAAGAAAAGCGCTGGAATTCTCCGTGAGCTTCACTATCTGTTTCGCCTTTTTGTCGCCCTCGTCGGCAAGATGCTTTATCTTGGTGTCGTTGAGAGAGATAATCGCTATCTCGCTCATCGCGAAGAAGGCGTTGATGATTATCAGCAGAAGCAGAAGCAGAAGTTTCAGTAAGATTTGTAAGCCGGGACCCATACGGGCAGATCACTCCTTATATATGTGAATTGATTATTTGCAAAGCGAAATCAGATCGTTGACATCCGCGAGGGCAAGGCATTCGACGGTATCGGAAGCGCCGTAATATATCTTTACCTCGCCGCTGTCTTCGAGAATCATCCCGCCGGGGAAGATGACATCCCTGCGGAATCCGTTATCGAGCTCATAATCCCTGTCGCAGACTATCAGCGGCTCGTCGCTCATACCGATAATCTCCGAGGGATTTGCGGGGTCGAGAAGCATTATTCCCGCCCTGTATATTTTCTGCCATTTGTCTTCCCACCCGTTTTTTCCTCTTGAAGAGTCGAGCTCAACGGCGTGGAAGAGCGTGAGCCAGCCCTTATCCGTTTTTACCGGAGGCGCGGCGGGCCCGATTTTGTTATCGGCAAAGGGAACATCCTCAACGCCCATAATCAGCCTGTGATTTCCCCAGTGAATGAGGTCGGGGCTTTCGCACACCCACATATCGAATAAGTCTCTTCCCCTTGAATAGACGGGCATCGGGCGCTCAAGCAGCACATAGTTGCCGTTTATCTTTTCGGGGAAAAGGGCGAGATTGCGGTTGTCGGGCGGCAGAAGAGAGAGAATTTCAATATCTTTGAAATCGTGAAGCTTTCCGACTCCTCCCATAAGCCCGTGATATATGTCGCAGGCAAAGCATATAAATATCTCGCCGTCAATCACGGTCAGGCGCGGGTCGTAAATTCTCTTGATTTCGGGGTTGCTGCCGAGCAGGGAGACGGTGTTTTCGCCGGTCTCCCAGCTGATTCCGTCGTCGCTGAAGGCGATTCCGAGGTTTGTGCCCTCAAACTTTCTGCCGTCAAACGCGCCGTAATCGTTGCGGAAAACCATGACGTATCTTCCGCCGTACTTGCACACGCCCGCGTTGAATACAAGCTCCGCGGGGTAGGGAATATCCGCCTTTGTGAGGACGGGTTTATCGAGTTTTCTGATAACAGAGGCTGATTTTTCCATTATCTCTTGACTCTCGCGTTGCCGCTCCAGACGGACCATACCATATCCTCGTCGGCGGGCTGCGCGTAATCCGTAAGGAAGGTGGTGGCAAGGGCTCCGCTCGCCCAGCCGAATTCAATCCAGCGGGCACTCTCCCAGCCTTTTATAACCGCGTAGAGCAGGCCGCCCACAAAGCCGTCGCCTCCGCCTATACGGTCGAGAACCCTTATTTCTCTGGGCTCAACGGTGAACCACTCGTCACCCGCGAGCATAATGGCTCCCCAGAGATGGGTGTTGGCGTTGACAACCTGTCTGAGCGTTGTGGCAAAAACCTCCGCGTTGGGATAAGCCGCCTTGACTCTCGAAATCATTTCCTTAAAGGATTCGATTTTTGAGCCTATGTCCTTACCGCCGGCTTCGGGTCCCTGAATCCCGAGGCAGAGCTGGAAATCTTCCTCGTTTCCGACGAGAATATCGGCCGCGCCCGCGATTTCGGAGAATATGGCGGAGAGCTCTTCCTCCCTGCCTTTCCAGAAGGTCGCGCGGTAGTTGAGATCGAATGAGATGAGAGTGCCGTATTTCTTCGCGGCTCTCGCGAGCTCGAGGCAGAATCTGCCCGTGTCGGGCGAAAGCGCCGCGATAAGGCCGGAGAGGTGAAGAACGGCGACGCCCTCTTTGCCGAAAATGCGTTCGACGTCAAAATCCGCTATATTGAGGGTCCTGCCGACTTCGCCCGCCCTGTCGTTTTCGACGCGCGGACCTCTTGAGCCGCAGCCGCTGTCGGCTATATTGAACTGATGGCGGTAGCCCCAGGGGCCGCCTTTTTCAACGTCCTTGCCCTCAAACGCCATACCTCTCGCGCGAAGGTCCTGCTTGATGAAGGAGGCTATCTGGCTGTCCTTGACAAAGGTGGTGAGCACTTTGACGGGCAGGCCGAGATATGAGGATATTGAGGCAACGTTAGTCTCGGCGGATGTCGCCTGCATTCTGAAAAGATTTGAGCTTGCAACGGTCTGGCCTTCGGGAGGGCAGATTCTCACGCCCATGCTTGTCGGCACAACCATTGCCCAGGTATAGTTTTCTCTGATTTTCATATCATTTCACTCCGTTGGTTATAATTCCGGATATCCGATATTCAGGCGTTATACTGCTCGGCCGAGGTGTCTCCTCCCTCGCCCGTCCAGTTAGTGTGGAAGAATTCGCCGCGGGGCGCGTCCGTTCTCTCATAGGTGTGAGCGCCGAAATAGTCGCGCTGCGCCTGAAGCAGATTCTGGGGAAGACGCGCGCAGCGGTAGCCGTCGTAGTAATTGAGAGCGGCCGTCATCGCGGGAAGGGGAATGCCGTTTGTGATTGCGGCGGAGCAGACTCTTCTCCAGCCGGCCTGCGCCTTATCCATAACGCCCTTGAAATAAGGATCGAGCAGCAGATTCGTAAGGCCCGGATTTCTGTCGTAGGCCTCTTTGATTTTGCCGAGGAAGACGCTTCTGATGATACAGCCGCCGCGCCACATGAGCGCTATGCCGCCGTAGTTGAGATTCCAGCCGTAGGTCTTGGCGGCGGATCTCATAAGAGTATATCCCTGAGCGTAAGAAACAATCTTGGCCGCAAAGAGGGCGTTCTCGATATCGTTTATGAACTGCTCTCTGTCGCCGGTGAATTTTGCCTCGGGTCCCGTGAGAATCTCCGAAGCGCCGACTCTTTCCTCTTTCATCGAGCTCAGGCATCTCGAGAATACCGATTCCGCTATGAGAGTGAGAGGAACACCCTCGTCAAGAGCGGCTATGCCGGTCCATTTGCCGGTGCCCTTCTGACCTGCGGTGTCAAGAATCTTCTCGACTATGGGCGAGCCGTCGGTGTCTTTATAAGCGAGAATATCTCTCGTGATTTCGATAAGATAGCTGTCAAGCTCCTTTTCGTTCCAGCGGGCAAACACTTCGTGCATCTCATCGCAATTCATACCGAGAAGATCGCGCATCAGCTGATAAGCTTCGCAAATAAGCTGCATATCGCCGTATTCGATACCGTTGTGAACCATCTTGACAAAATGGCCCGCGCCGTTTTCGCCGACCCAATCGCAGCAGGGGGTGCCGTCCTCAACCTTCGCGCAGATGCTGCGGAAGACGGGCTTGACATATTCCCACGCGGCGGGCGAGCCGCCGGGCATCATTGAGGGACCTTTGAGCGCTCCCTCTTCGCCGCCCGAAACGCCCGTTCCGATATAGAGAAGGCCTTTGCTCTCGACATATTCCGTTCTTCTCATCGTGTCGGGGAAATGCGAGTTTCCGCCGTCGATAATGATGTCGCCCGGCTCAAGCAGGGGAATGAGGGCGTCTATCATATCGTCAACGGATTTGCCCGCTTTGATCATCATCATTACCTTGCGGGGCTTTTCGAGCGAATCGACGAGCTCCTCGAGCGAATAGGTGCCGGTGATGTTTTTGCCTTTTGCCCTGCCGTTTACGAATTTTTCGACTTTTGAGGTGGTCCTGTTATAGACCGATACGGTGAAGCCCTTGCTCTCCATATTCATAACAAGGTTTTCACCCATTACCGCGAGACCTATGAGGCCTATATCCGATTTTTTCATATCTGCTCTCCTTGTCTGTTATTTATTTGTCAAAAACCCAGAGCCCGAGGGCAGGGTTGCTTATATAAAAGAATTCTTCCCCGTTCACCGTGTTGAAGCCGTCCTTCAGCTTCAGGGGGTCGTATTTCTTTATCGCTTCGGAATAGGGGATATAACCGAATCCCGCTCCGGCGACCTCTTCGCCGCTGAGCTTTTCCGTGCAGTAGGTGATATTGAATCTGCCGTCGGAGGAGCCGTGAATAAGATGAGCCGCGACGGAAAGATTGTTTTTGAGGTCATCGTTTGCGGCGGTGAGCTCAAGGATTCTTTCTCTGCCGACATAGCCGTATTTGCGTATCAGCCGGTCGTTCTCCGCGTCTTCGCCGAATTTTGAGACTCCGGGGGCGAGGATTATCAGCTCGCCTCCGTCCGCCATGGCCATTCTCGTCCTGTAAATCGCCTTGTTGCCCAGCCACGTGCTTTTGAATTCGCGCGGGTCGAGATAGACGACGGCTTTGCTGAACGGTCTTTCCGTGTGAACGAGGTTGATTTTACGGCTCAGCTCAACTGCGCTCTCAAAGAGCTTCCGCTCCTTGCCTATATAGAGCCCGTGAATAAACGTTTCGTCGCCCTCGTTGGTCGTGACCGTGAGAATATATGTCAGCGGAATATCGCTGAGAAAATGCTCCTGAGCATAGTCAAAGACCTTGCGCACGGGAGAGAAATCCCTGCCCATTATCCTTTCCATACCGTAGAAAGCGCCGAGCATGTGGGAGGAGTTTATCATACTGCTTCCCCCGCAGCCGACAAATATATTCTTGGAGTAGTTTGCCATCCCCACCACCTCGTGGGGCACAACCTGACCGATTGAGATAATCAGGTCGTAGGATTTATCCATAATGAGCTTATTGACCTCAACGTCAATCTTCTCGTTGACGAGCCCTTCGGAAACCTCGCTGACAAACTCCGCGGGCACCTCGCCGATTTTTACTATATCGGTGCGCCAGTTATGGACTATGATGCTCTCAAAAGGAATCTCTTTGCCGAAAAACGCCTCGCATTCCTCGCGCGTCATCGGCTCGTGAGTGCCGAGAGCCGGCATGATATCGATATGGCAGCTGCCCTTGAGGATATCATAGAGCGCGGCCGTGATTCTGCCCGCCCCGGAATAAAGCCTGGTGTAATCGGGAGGGAGCAGGAGCACCTTGCGGGGATTTTTGCCCTCAAGGAATTCCTCGAGCGCCTTTCTCAGCCCGTCGCCGGTTATTGTTTTTTCGCTTGTCAAAATCATAATCAGACTCCGCCTCAATTATAATTACAGTAATATTAACACAAGGCGCGGTTTTTCACAACTGTAATTTCATATAAAATTAAAAATTATTTCATTGAAAATACGGCAATTATGTGATAATATCAAGATGGAATAATCTACGGCGGTGAGAACTATGCTTGAATATATAAAATCTTTCTTCGCGGCGCTGATATCATTCTTTGTGATGATATCGGGCACGGGCGGAGAAACACTGAAGGAGATTCCCGAAACCGCTCCCGGCACTCTCGCGGCGGGCTCTCCGTTTCTGAGTGAAATCGCTGATTATCTCAGACGTCCTTTTGATAACCTGTTTATACGGCAGGAGCCCGCTTCGGTTGAAGAGACGGACCTGCTCAGCTTTGCCGCGTCTTCAAGGTCCCTTCCCTCCGGCTACACGGCTCAGGATAACAAAATCTATAAGGGGCTCGGGTATTCGTATGAAACCGCAAAGGAGATAGCGACGAGAATCGGCGGATTCTCCGAAAACGGCGCGAAGACAATCCTTGAAAAGCTGTATAAAGCGGGTTATATACAGACCGTAACAAGGAAGGTAAACAATGTCAAAACCCCGTTTTATAAGAGAATGCCCGAAAACCTCTATATAACCGGCGCGGTTATCTCGGGAGATTATATCTACGTCTGCGGAGAGGGCACGAGAATCGTCGAAAACAATGAAGCCGCGGCTTTCAGCTGCTCCTTTGTTTCAAAGCATTCCGCCGACGGGACTCTCATTTCCTGCGTTGAAACCGAAAACAGCAAGACCAATATGCATTATACCGGCATAGCGCCGTCGGCCGACGGCGGAGTGACGGTCTGCGGGTATTGCGAATCCGGCACGTTATACGGGGATTTATACGGCTTCGTAAAACAGTTTTCCCCGGATATTGCCGAGACGGGATTTCTTAAAATTTACGGCGAGGGCAACGACAGTCTCACCTGCATCTCGGCCGCTCCGGACGGCGGATTTGTCGTCGGCGGAAACACCACGTCAACCACTCACGATTTTGACGGTATTCCCGACTACGGATACAGCGTTGCGGTGCTGTTTAAACTTAACGGAGAGCTTAAAAAGCAGTGGACCCGCTACCTCGGCGGAAACGGCTCCTGCGATGTCACCGACATTGATATCGATTCATCGGGCAATATTTTCGCCGACATTTCGGCAATCGCGAATGACGGGGATTTCGCCGGATTCAACGGTCTTCTCAAAAATTCGCTCGACAATGTCATCATCAAATATGACAGCAGCGGTCTGATGAAATGGAAATACGTGCTCTCCACCAACGGAAGAGATTATTTCGACCGCGTCTGCGCCGACGGCAACGGCGGCTGCGTGGCGGGAGGAAACTTCTCCCTGACAAGCGGCAACGTCAGCGTTACTGCCGGTACGCTCAAAGGCCTGAGCCTCACCGGAGGCTCCGATATCTACATCGCCGGCATCAATTCTCTCGGCGTCAAATCCTGGGACAGGCTCATCAGAGGTATGTCTGATGACTATCTGTGCTCAATTACGAAGGTCCGTAAAGGATATGTGCTCACGGGTTATTCCGATTCATACAACGGAGAATTCGAGACCAATAACGGCGGATATGACGGCTTTGCCGATTTCATATCGGCTTCGGGCGAGAAGACACGGATTTTCACCTACGGGGGCGAAGAGAGAGACGTTGCCTCCTTTGCGCTCTCCGACGGAAACACGGCCTACGTCTTCGGCGATATCGATACAAGCAGCGTTGACGAAACGTCCGATCCTCCTTCGGTTATTGTGACGAGCGAATATTTTGTCGGAGTATATGACAGCGAATAATCAAGAAAATCAATAATAAAAAGAAGAATCGCCGGCTCAGTCCGGCGATTCGTTTTTATATTCGCATACAGATAATACATATTCGTCCGTCACCTCTGTTGAGCAGCTGAATCCTCCGTAAGCGGCGACTGTGCTTATGCCGTCGGGGCTGAATTCAACGCTCCCGAGATTGCCGGCAAGACCCTCGCCGGTGCATTTGAAATGCGCCTCCTTGAGAGTCCATATTTTCAAAAAATTCAAAGGCGAATCCCCGATATACGCCAGCTCGTTTTCCGTCGCGAATTTACGGGTTGAGCGCAAATCGGTCCGTCCCCGGGTTTCAATATCGATTCCGACGGGGTATTCCGAGACGGCCGCGGCGGCGAAAGAGCCGCTGTGGCTGTAATTGATATGAAAATCCGCCCCTTCGACGAAGGGTTTTCCGTTTTGGCTCCTCCCGAAAACTATTTCTCCGGGAGGTGCTCCGCAGTATTCAGAAACGGCGGTTCTTATGCAGTGGTCAGCCAGTATGCAGAGCGTTCTCGCTCCGGGGTTAAGATACCCGTCTGCCCTCTCCCTGCGCCCGGGGGACATAGCTTCATACATCCGCTCGAAATCACCCGGCGTGAAATCCGCGGCGTTCATTACTCTGATAATCATTTCACAAAACGGGAGCCGGGCGGAGATGCCCGGTTTTATAATTCTCACCCGCGGCGGAATCTCCCGCGCGCGCAATGAGAGCGGCAATTATGCAAGAATGTTTTTTCATTGGATACCTCAGCTGAGTATAAGTGAAATTTCGCCGGAATTCAGGATGTCAATCCCGTCTTCCAAGCTGACAATAAGGTTGCAGTCCGCGTTTATTCCCGAAGCGGTTCCCTCGCGGAGAACGCCGTTTTTTTCATATCTCACCTTACGCCCGAGAATAAACAGCCGCCGCGAGTAGCCGCGGATGATTTCATCCCTGTCGAAGTTTTCGCTCACCGCGAGAAGCTTCTCCGAAATCCTGCGGGCGAGAGAGATTCCGTCGGTGACGGCTCCGAGAGAGCCTGCCGAGGGAATACCGGCGGGGAAGTCCGAGGTTGTCAGGTTGATTCCGATACCGGCCGCAATCAGTCCGCCGCTGTTAATCTTTTCGCAGAGAATCCCTGCGACCTTTGCGCCGCCGTAAAAGATGTCGTTCACCCATTTTATTTCGGCGGTTTTGCCTGTCAGCTCCTGCACGGCCTCGCATACGCAGACCGCCGCGGCGGGAGTGATAAGGTCAAATCCGCTCTCCGGCTCAAAGAGAAGCGTGAAATAGATACCCGTATCTTTCGGGGAATAAAAGCTCTTTCCGTGCCTGCCCCTTCCCGCCGTCTGCTCACGGGCGGTAATCAGCGAAGGCACGGGCAGGGTGCCCGCGTTTTCGCGGGCGAAGGTGTTGGTTGAGTCTATGCTCTCAAAATGTATCTCGTTGAGTTTCATTATTCTCTCCGGTCCGCTTAAAGGCCGAGAAGCCCGCGGGCGTTTTCTCCGAGGATTTTATCCTCATCCTCTTTTTCGTAACCGAGGAGCTTTATCAGAGCGATACAGTCCGCCGGGTCATTCCAGGGCGAATCGCTCGCAAACAGGATTTTACCTGCTCCGTGAGCGTCGATTATCTCCTTGGCCGAGGCGGGTGGAAGAACGCCGTAGCTGAAGGCGGTGTCAAGATAAACCTCTTTGCCCGCAAGGTATTTCAGCGTGTTTTCCGTGTCGCAGATTCCGCCCATGTGAGCCGCTATGACGGGAGCGCTCCCGAAGGCGGGCAATACCGACGCGAGCCTCTGCGCGTCGCAGTGGACGGGGCTCGGGTAGCCCATATCTATTCCGCAGTGAAAGAGAGTTATGAAGCCGAGCTCCGCGATTTTTTCGTAGAGGGGAATCATCCTGTCGTCATCGCAGAAAAATTCCTGATAGTCGGGGTGGAGCTTTATTCCCTTTATTCCCGCCTCTTTAAGGCGGTAAAGCTCGTCGAATCTGTCGTCGCTGCCGGGGTGCACCGAGCCGAAGGGGATGACTCCGGGAGTGCCGAGGAGCGATATGGCAAAATCGTTGACCTTCTTTTGTTGGTGCGGATTGGTCGCTATATTCTGTATAACGCTGAAGTCAACGCCCGCGCGGCGCTGAAGCTCAATCAGCTGCGAAACCTTTCCGCCGTGAAACGGGTGAATTATACCCGAGCGGTTTTTAAGTATCTGTATCGCCTTTTCCGCGATGCCGTCGGGGAAGCAGTGAGTGTGAAAATCAATAATCATTTTTATTCCTCTTTAAATTTAACGGTTTGATGTCGGTTAATTATACTACCTGCATAAGAATAATTCAATCAAATTTCTTGAATACTTATTATCTATGTGTTATAATTTCTTGAAAACGGGGGGATAATATGAGAATTGTAATTAAAATCGGGACCTCGACTTTGACTCACGAAACAGGCAGAATCAATATCAGAAAGGTCGAGCAGCTCTGCAAAATCTTTTCCGACATCAAAAACGCGGGGCACGAAATCATCCTGGTTTCGAGCGGCGCCATCGCAATGGGCGTTGGCAAGCTCAATATCGGCGAGAGGCCCGACGACATAATAGGCAAGCAGGCGGCCGCGGCAACGGGCCAGTGCGAGCTGATGTATGTATATGACCAGGAATTTTCAAAGTATAATCACAATATAGCCCAGATTCTCATAACCTATTATGACATTGAGAATGAGAATCACCACCGCAACTTCCGCAATACGATTTTCCGCCTGCTCGAATACGGAGTAATTCCCATTATCAATGAGAATGACACGATTTCGACAGAGGAATTCAATATCGGCGACAACGACACCCTCGGCGCGATAGTTTCCGTGAGCGTCAAGGCGGATATGCTTATCCTGCTCTCGGATATTGACGGTCTCTATGACAGCAACCCGAGAATCAATCCCGACGCGAAGCTCATTTCGGAGGTCAGGGAGATTACCGGAGAGATAGAGAGTATGGCGCAGGGCAGAGGCACCGCTTTCGGCACCGGCGGAATGGAGACGAAGATTCACGCCGCCAAGATGGTGACCGAAAAGGGTATCGATATGATTATCACAAACAGCAACAACCCCGAGGCCCTCTACGATATCGTTGACGGAAAGCCGACGGGAACAAGGTTTTACGGCAAGGGGAGATAAAAATGACCACCGCTGAAATACTTGAAAGGGCAGTCAGGGCAAAGCCGTGCGTCAAGAACCTTTCGGATGAAGAGAAGGTTCGCGCCATTTCGGTTATGGCTCAGTCGATGCTTGACAGCTCCGATCTGATTCTCGATGAAAACGAGAAGGATATCCTCGCCGCGAAGGGCAGGATTTCTGAAGTTATGACAGACCGCCTTACCCTCAACAAATCAAGGATTGAGGCGATGGCAAAGGGTATGCTTGAGGTCGCGGAGCTCCCGGACCCCAACGGCAGAGTGATAAAGACTCACAAAAGGCCCAACGGGCTTAAAATAAGCAAGGTCGCCGTACCTATGGGAGTAATCGGCATTATTTACGAGAGCCGCCCCAATGTGACGAGCGACGCCGCGGTGCTCTGTTTCAGGAGCTCCAATGTCTGCGTGCTTCGCGGAGGCAAAGAGGCTTACAGGACCTCGAAGGCGATAGTGAACGCCCTTCGCGCCGGGCTCGGAAAATGCGGAATCAACCCAGATGTCATTCAGCTCATTGACGACACGTCAAGGGAGAGCGCAAACGAGATGATGACCGCGAGAGGATATATAGACCTGCTTATCCCGCGCGGGGGCAAGGGGCTTATCCGCGCGATAACCGAAAACGCCAAGGTGCCCTGTATCGAAACGGGCACGGGCATCTGCCACGTATATATCGAGAAGACCGCCGATTTTGATATGGCGCTGAATATAGTAGATAACGCGAAGACCTCGAGACCATCCGTCTGCAACGCCTGCGAGGTCTGTGTGGTCGATGAAGATATAGCGGAGAAATTCCTGCCCGCGCTTTATAAGAGGCTGACAGAGGGCAGGGAGCATCCGGTAAAATTCGTGCTCGACGAAAAGGCGGCGGGGATTATTCCCGGCGAGCCCGCGGGCGAGGACGGCTTCGACACGGAGTTTCTCGATTATAAGCTGGCGGTGAAAACCGTCGCCGGATATAAAGAGGCGGTTGCCCATATTCTCGCTCACTCAACCGGCCACAGCGAGTCGATAGTCACGGGCGACCCCGAAGCGGCGGAGTATTTCCTCAATAATACCGACAGCGCGGCCGTTTATGTGAACGCCTCGACAAGATTCACCGACGGCGGGGAATTCGGTCTCGGATGCGAGATGGGAATCTCCACTCAGAAAATGCACGCGAGAGGCCCTATGGGGCTTGAGGAACTGATGACCTACCACTATGTGGTCAGGGGAAACGGACAGGTGAGATAATG
>CACZTQ010000057.1 GCA_902784155.1 Oscillospiraceae bacterium | reverse complement strand
ATCCGAGCTCGCGCCCCGCCTTGGAGGGGTCGGAGTAGCAGGTCGCAAGGTCGCCGGCTCTTCTCGCGGCTATTTCGTATTTGAGAGGATGGCCGCAGGCCTTCTCAAAAGCGTGAATGACATCAAGCACGCTGTAGCCCCTGCCCGTGCCGAGATTATAAGTGAAGCAACCGGTCTCGTCGGCTATCTTTTCTATGGCTCTGAGGTGGCCTATGGCGAGATCTACAACGTGGATATAGTCTCTGACTCCCGTGCCGTCGGGCGTGGGATAGTCGTTGCCGAATACGGTTATATGGTCGAGCTTACCGACGGCAACCTTTGCGATATAAGGAACGAGATTATTCGGGATTCCGTTCGGGTCCTCGCCGATTCTGCCGCTCTTGTGAGCGCCGATGGGGTTGAAATACCTCAGCAGGCAGATGCTCCAGGAGCTGTCGGACGCGTAGGTATCCCTGAGAATTCTCTCGATATAAAGCTTTGTGGTGCCGTAGGGATTTGTTGTCTTACCCTCGGGCATATCTTCCCTGAGAGGGGATTCGTTCTCAGCGCCGTAAACGGTTGCGGAGGATGAGAATACGATTCTCTTGCAGCCGGCGTCCCTCATCGCCTCAAGCAGGGTGACGGTGCCGCCGATGTTGTTGTCATAGTATTCGAGCGGCTTCTGAACACTTTCGCCGACCGCCTTGAGACCCGCGAAATGGATGACTCCGTCTATTTTATTCTCGGAAAAGACTCTGTCGAGAAATTCCCTGTCGCGTATATCTCCCTTGCAGAATTTAACGGTCTTGCCCGTTATTTCCTCTATACGTTTTATACTTTCGCTCTTGCTGTTGCAGAGATTATCGAGTATAATGGTTTCATAGCCGGCATTGAGAAGCTCGACGCAGGTGTGAGAGCCGATGAAACCGGCGCCGCCGGTAACGAGAATTGTCATATTGAATCCCCCTGTATTTTTTCTTACATTACATTATATATTATCAATCGGCAAAAATCAATGTTACTGCATACAATATTTACCGGATTGTGAGGAGAATCGATGTTTAATCTTACAGACGCCGAAACCGTAAAATCAATACTTACCGCGAGTGGCTTCAGATTCTCAAAGAGCCTCGGGCAGAATTTCATAATAAACCCGTCCATCTGCCCCGAAATGGCGGAGAGATGCGGGGCGGATAATGAGAGCGGAGTGCTTGAAATCGGCCCCGGTATGGGAGTGCTCACCCAGGAGCTCTGCCTTCGCGCGAAGAAAGTTGCCGCGGTCGAGCTTGACAAAAGGCTTCTGCCTGTGCTCGATTACACTCTCGCGGAGTTTGAAAATCTGACGGTTATAAACGGCGACGTTATGAAGCTCGACCTCGGCGAGCTTATTGAAACTCAGTTTGCCGGTATGGACGTTTATGTCTGCGCGAATCTGCCTTATTACATAACATCGCCCGTTATCATGAAGCTGCTTGAAAGCCGCCTGAGAATAAAATCGATAACCGTTATGGTCCAGAAGGAATGGGCTCAGAGAATTCTCTCACCCGTCGGCAGCCGCGAGGCGGGCGCCGTGACCGTCGCGGTGAATTATTACGCCGTGCCCGAAAAGCTTTTCGGGGTTTCAAAGAGCTCGTTTATGCCCGCCCCGAAGGTTGACAGCACGGTCATAAAGCTTACTCTCAGGGATAAACCGCCCGTTGAGGTTAAGGATGAGAAACTCTTTTTTGCCGTAGTCAAAGCGGCATTCGGCCAGAGAAGAAAGACGGCCGTCAACTCCCTCTCTGCAGGGCTCAATTTGCCGAGGCAGAGGATTGCCGATGCCCTTTCGGCCTGCGGATTCTCCGCCGATGTCCGCGCCGAAACGATGACTATGGAAGACTTCGCGGCGCTTACCGGAGTGCTTTCCGGATGAGCGACATGGAGATTGTTCTCCACGGAGCCGCCGGAGTAAAATATGATAAGCGAAAACCTCCCGCCGTCATACGGCAGGAGGTTTTTTATCAGCTGTTATATCCTGTTTCGAGAGCCTTGAAGTTGATTTCCTTCAGAGCGGCCTTTCTCGCGGAAACAACCTTGTCGAGCGCCTTGTCAATGTTGTCATAGGGCACAACGCCTGTTTCCTTGATGACTTTGCCTATCATAATCATATTGGCGAGAGTGGGGGCGTTGATATCGTTTGCGAGCTTTGTCGCGGGGATGTAATAGACATCAACATCCTTTCTCGCGACCTCTCTCTCGATGAGGGTTGAATCGACGAAAATCTTTCCGCCGGGAACAACAGCGTCCTCATACTTGTCGAGCGAGGGGAGATTCATGACGATAAGAACATCCGGCTTTGAAACGATGGGGGAGCCGACGGGCTCGTCGCTGATAATGACCGAGCAGTTTGCGGTGCCTCCGCGCATTTCGGGACCGTAGGAGGGGAGCCAGGAGAGCTGCTTATTCTCAAGCAGAGCCTTGTAGGCGAGGAACTTGCCCGCGAAGAGCACGCCCTGACCGCCGAATCCGGCTATGAGTATCTGTGTGGTCATATTATTCGCCCTCCTTTGCGCTTCTGTCTTTGTAAACGCCGAGAGGATAATAGGGAATCATTTTTTCGTCAATCCATTTGAGAGCGTCAACGGGAGTCATACCCCAGTTTGTCGGGCAGGATGAAACAACCTCGATGAGCGAGAAGCCCTTGTTATTCACCTGATTCTCAAACGCCTTCCTGATTGCCTTCTGCGCTGTCTTTACGTTCTTGACATTATTGACCGCAACTCTCTCGATGTATTCCGGTCCGTCAAGGGTTGAAAGGAGCTCGCAGATTCTTATGGGATAGCCGGCGGTGGCAACGTCTCTGCCGTAGGGGGAGGTCTGTGTGACCTGGCCGGGGAGAGAGGTGGGAGCCATCTGGCCTCCCGTCATACCGTAAATAGCGTTGTTGACGAATATAACGGTGATATTTTCGTTTCTCGTTGCGGAGTGGATGGTTTCCGCCATACCGATTGACGCGAGGTCGCCGTCGCCCTGATAGGTGAAAATTATATTTTCGGGCAGGCTCCTCTTGAGACCTGTCGCAACTGCGGGGGCTCTGCCGTGAGCCGCCTCAACCATATCGCAGCTGAAATAGTTATAAGCCATAACGGAGCATCCTACGGGGGCGACTCCGATAGTTCTGCCTTCGATGCCGAGCTCGTCAATGGCGTTGGCAACAAGGCGGTGGATTATACCGTGAGTGCAGCCGGGGCAGTAATGGAGCGGCGCATCCGTGAGAGCTTTGGGCTTTTCAAATACTATTGCCATCAGTCATTACCTCCTGCCGCTTTTTTGATTGCATCATAGACCTGGTCGGGTGAAGGAATCATACCGCCCGCTCTGTTGCAGAGCGTAACGGGTACGGAGCACTTGCAGGCAAGCGAAATATCCTCTGTCATCTGGCCCATTGAGAGCTCGACCGAGATTATTTCCTTACAATGCTGCGCCGCCTTCGCGACGGGCGCCTTCGGGAACGGCCAGATGGTTATGGGTCTGATGAGACCGGCCTTGATACCGTTGTTTCTCGCCTCGACAACCGCGTTTCTCGAAACACGGGCGGCGATACCGAAAGCTACAACGCAGATTTCCGCGTCGTCCATCATGAATTCTTCGTATCTGACTTCGTTTTTCTCTATCTCGGCGTATCTCTCGTAGCGCTCGAAATTCGTCTTTTCAAGCTCCTCGGGAACGAGGTAGAGCGAGTTGATTATATTGTGCTTTCTCTGCATCTGAGTTCCGGT
>CACZTQ010000056.1 GCA_902784155.1 Oscillospiraceae bacterium | reverse complement strand
GGCTTCTCGGCATCGAGGGGACCTTCCTTCACAAGGTTGCCGAGACCGTCATCAAAGAGAATGAGAGCGCCTATCCGAATCTCGCCGAGAAACACGACCTGATTGTCAAGGTCATCAAGGCGGAGGAAGAGAACTTCAACAAGACCATAGATACGGGTCTTATGCTTCTTGAGAATATCATCGCAAACCGCACCTCCGACGTCATTTCGGGCGCGGACGCTTTCAAGCTTCAGGATACATTCGGATTCCCGATTGACCTGACGAGAGAGCTCCTTGAGGAAAAAGGTCTGAAAGTTGATATTGATGAATACAACCGCCTTTATGCCCAAAGCAGGGCTGCCGCCAGAGCGGCGAGAAAGGATGCGGGCGCCGAGGCCTGGAAGGGCGGAAACGTCTCGCTCAAGGATATCGAAAAGACCGAATTCCTCGGCTACACCGACAGCGAGTGCGATGCCTGCGTTAAGGCGATTATCTCGGGCGGCGAGCGCTCGGGCTTTGCCGACAGCGAAGGCGAATCCGCGATAATTCTCGACAGGACCGTTTTCTACGGCGAGAGCGGCGGACAGGTCGGCGATACTGGCACCCTGACGTTTTCGGGCGGAGCCTCATTTGAGGTTGAAACCACTCAGAAAACCGCAGACGGCCATTTCCTTCATATCGGCAGAATCATTTCGGGCGAGACAATCGCGGTCGGCGATACCGCTCACGCGGCAATAAACACCGAAACGCGCAAGGCCACGATGAGAAACCATACAGCGGCGCATCTTCTTCAGGCCGCGCTCAGGGAAACTCTCGGCACTCACGTCGAGCAGGCGGGCCAGCTTGTAAATCCCGACGCCGTCAGATTCGATTTCACTCATTTCTCGGCCCTCACACCCGAGGAGCTTCAGAAGATAGAAGACAGAGTCAATGAGATTATCCTTGAAGCGATTCCCGTCACGACCGACGAGATGCCTATTGACGAGGCAAAGAAGCTCGGCGCGATGGCGTTTTTCGGAGAGAAATACGGCGATATAGTCAGAGTTGTCAGAGCGGGCACATTCTCAACCGAGCTCTGCGGCGGCACTCACGCCGACAACACCGGCAAGCTCGGACTTTTCAAGATTGTTTCCGAATCCTCCGTCGCGGCGGGTGTCAGAAGAATCGAAGGCGTTACGGGCCTCGGAGTGCTTGATTATATCAAGAAAAACAATGAACTCATCAGAAACACTGCCGTTTCAATGAAGACGGCGAATGTCAGCGAGATTGACAGAAGAGCCGCCGCTCTCGTTTCGGAGCTCAGAAGCGCCGAAAAAGAGATTGAGAAGCTCAGGAGCGAGCTTTCCGAAATCAAGGCGGGCGATATGATGAATAACTCTGTCGCGGTTGGAGATTTCAACCTTATCACCGCGACGGTTGAAGGCGTGAATCCGGGCGAGCTCAGACAGATGGCGGATAAGGCGAAGGACGATGACAATACCGTTATGTTTATCTGTGGAATCAATGAGACAAAGACGGGCGCCAATTTTGCCTGCGCCTGCGGAAAGAACGCTATTGCCGGCGGCGCGCACGCGGGGAATCTTGTCAGAAAGATTGCCTCTCTCGCGGGAGGTTCCGGCGGCGGAAGACCCGACAGCGCAATGGCGGGCACAAAGGATATTTCAAACCTTGACGGCGCAATGTCCGCTGTGGCGGATGCCCTCAGGGAAATGATTGAATAGGGGGATAATTATGGATTGTCTGTTTTGCAAAATAGTTAACGGAGAGATACCTTCGTCAAAGGTCTATGAGGACGATACCGTTCTCGCTTTCAACGATATCAACCCCGAAGCTCCCGTTCACATCCTGCTTATACCCAAGACCCACATAACATCCATGGCCGAAATCAACGGCGAAAACTCCATTGTGGTTGCCCACATTTTTGAGGTTGCCGCGCAGATTGCCCGCGAAAAGGGCTTTGCTGACGGCTTCAGAGTGGTCAGCAACTGCGGCGACAGCGCCGGCCAGACTGTCAAGCACCTTCATTTCCACCTTATGGCGGGCCGCGATTTCGGCTGGCCTGCAGGCTGATAAACAGGAGGCTTAATTATGGCAAAAGAAGGCTTTTACACTGTTGATATAGCGGGGGTAAAAAAGGATCTTCCCATTTGCCCGCTCAACGAGAATCTTTCGATAGCCGGCTTTGTTCTCTTCGGCGATGTGGAAATCACCGTCCACGCGGCGAAGGAGCTTCTTGCCAGGTTACCCGAATTCGATTATATACTCACTCCCGAGGCAAAGAGCATTCCTCTCGCCTATGAGATGAGCAGACAGAGCGGCAAGAAGTATTTTGTCGCGAGAAAAAAAGAAAAGGTTTATATGAGAAATCCCGTCAGAGTTTCCGTTCAGTCGATAACGACAAAGGGCGAGCAGACGCTAATCCTTGACGGAAACGACGGCGAGGAGCTCAGGGGAAAAAGAATCGTCCTCGTTGACGACGTCATCTCAACGGGCGAATCGCTCAGAGCTCTCGAGCGTCTTGCCGACGCGTTTGAATGCAATGTGGTCGCGAAGGCTTCCGTGCTTGCGGAGGGCGACGCGTACAACAGAGAGGATATTACGGTTCTCGGCTTTATTCCTCTTATCGAAAACTGATGTAAAGGTGTGACGGTGAATGCCGCGGCCGTTTGCAGTTATCGGTATTACGGTATTTCTCGTATTGATGTTTCTGAGCAGTGCCTCTTCAAAGCTTGTGCTGGCCGCCTTCGCGGTTTTCACGGCGGCGCTGCTCATCAGTTTATGGATAAAACAGTTACGCAGGCAGCCGGTTTTTTCGGTTGCCTTTGCAGGCGCTGCCGCAGCCTGTCTTCTGCTGCTTGCGGTAAACGAGCTTTACTATTATCCTCTGCTCAGGATGGCGGATAATACCTACAGCTCCGAAATAAAGATAACGGACGAGTGCGAGAAAAGATACGGCAACTTTTATTTCAAGGGCTCGGTTATCACTGCGGACGGTGAAAAGGTCCGCGCGAATGTGTATCTTTGCTTCTCTTCCCCGCCCGACCTGAAGCCCTATGACCGCGTCAGGGGGAATTTCAGATTCTACCGCCTCGGCAGCACCGATGAGAACACCGCCGCTTCACGCAAGGCGGAGGACAGATTCCTCGGAGCGTACCCGGCCGACGACGGCTATGAGAGAGTTGCCGATTCCTCCTTTCATCCCGGCAGATGGTTTGTTTCGGCGAGGAGCAGCCTGAAGCGGGTCCTTCTCAGCCTTCTTCCGGGCGACACCGGGGGCCTTTGCACGGCTATGCTCACGGGTGACAGCTCCGCTCTGTCGGAGTCCGCATACACCTCGCTGAGGAAATGCGGTATTTCGCATATTATCTGCGTTTCGGGTCTGCATCTCTCGCTTTGGACCTCCGCTGTGCTGTGGCTTCTCCGAAAGCTCAGACTCGGAGAAAAAGCCGCCTGCGCCGCAGCGATGCCCGCGGTTCTTGTTCTTATGTTTTTTATGGGAATGACCTATTCCGTCATAAGGTCGGGCATTATGATGCTCATATATCTTCTGTCGGTCATTCTCTCACACAGAAAGGATTCCCTGAATTCCCTCGGAGCGGCGCTGATTATAATTTCGGTTATCAATCCGTTTTCGCCGGGGCATCTGAGCCTTCAGCTCTCGGCGCTTTCCACTATGGGAATAATCACAGCGGGGGAGTATCTTTTCCCTGCGGCCGGAGAATTCTTCAAAAAGCACTCCGTACCCGGAATCATAAGGGGATTGGCTTCTTCCGTCCTGACCACCTTTTCGGCGGTCGTCTTTACTCTTCCCGTTATTTTTCCGCTCACACGCGGCTTCAATTTCGGGGTGTTCCCCGCTAACCTTCTTCTCGTCATCATCGCCGGGGTCTGTATGGTCAGCGCGGCGCTCGGCTCACTCGTCGGGCTTATATCTCTCGGAATCGTCAACATTCCCGCGCTCGTTGCGGGGCTTTGCTCAAAGCTGATTCTGTCTGTTTCGTCAAAGCTTTCGCAGGCCGATTTTCTTCATTTCGGCGTCAGCGAAAAGGATACATACATTATCCTCTGCGGGCTGTTTATTTTCTGCGCCCTCGCCGTTCTTATTGCGGTTACGGGCAAAAAAATCACTGCCGGAGCGGCGTTTTTCCTGACCGGCATTTTCGTTTTTTCACTGTCGTTTTATTCTTTCGCGGATTCCCGTCTGACAAGAGTCACCGCCTTTGATACCGGCAACGGCAGCGCCGTGCTGATAAGCACCGGAACGGAGAATGTTCTCATCGGCTGCGGAGGAGACTCCTTCAGCGGGGCGCGGAGAATCGGGGACGCTCTGACCTTCTCGGGCGGCAGACTTGATTATATGTTTGTTACCGGCGGCGGGGAGAGGACTTCCTCATACTTTCCGTCTCTCGCCGGCTCTTTCCCTCCCGGCAGGGTTTATTGGGATTCGCCCGGCTACGCGGCGAAGCTCGCCCTCGGGGACACGGATGTTCTCCCGCTTGAGGATGAGACGGCGGCGGGGAGCTTTCGCGTCAATACATACAGAGACCCGAAGGGCAAAGTGTTTTTTGTTTACAGGAATAAAGATATTTCCGCGGTTATTCTTCCCGAGAGCGCAACGGATCTCAGCGGATTCGGCGAAGAGATAAAGGACTGCGGATTCATAATAACATCAATGGATTATCCCCGCGGCGCGGTGTTTCCTTCGCTTGAGGCGGTCATCATCCAGGCGGATTCGCCAAGAGGAGAGAATGTCGCCGGCGAGCTTGCCGCGCAGGGAGTCAGGGCTTATGCCGTTTCATCCTGCGGTGATACGGTGATAGAGGCACACGGCGGCAAAGCAAGAATCGTGAGAGGTTAAACTATATGCCTGCAATGAGCGAAAGCGAACTCAAGGTAAAAATAAAATCATCGCCTGTTGGCGCGTATCTTTTTTACGGCGAAGAGAGCTATCTCGTCGGCGTATATACGGATATGCTGATTAAAGCAACGGTTGACGAATCCTTCGCCGACTTCAATCTTCACGTGTTTGACAGCGATGATCCCGACCTTTCGGGTATCTATGAGAGCGTTTCCTCGGTTCCCGTCATGGCGCAGAGCAAATGCGTGGTGGTCAAGAACTACCCCGTTGAAGCCGCCGGAGAGGGCGATTTCAAAGCGCTTGAGCAGATGCTTGAGGATAACCCACCCGACAACTGCCTTATCTTCGCCTATCCGTCGTTTCAGCCCAAGACCTCCGACGCCTCAAAACTCTCGAAGCTGTTTTCAAAATACGGAGTCAGCGTAAAATTCGACAAAAAGAGCGAGCAGGATTTAATAAAAATAGTCGAGAAGGGCGCCGCGAAAAGAGGAAAGAAATTCGAGCGCGGAGCCTCTGCGCTGTTTGTGAATAACGTCGGAGAGAATCTCAACCTGCTCGTAAACGAGCTCGAGAAGGTCTGCGCCTACGCAGAAGGCGATATAACAAAAGCCGATATTGAGGCCGTCTGCATCAAATCCCTTGACGCTAATGTTTTCTATATGGTAAACGACCTTGTCAGAGGCAACTTCGACAAGGCCTTCCACACGCTCTCAGACCTTTTTGAGAGCAGGGAGGATGAATATAAGATTCTCGGCGCTGTCATATCGCAGTATTCGGATATGTACAGGGCGAAGGCGGCTTTTTCGGCCGGAGCTCCGGTGTCTGCCGTGGCGCAGGCATATCCGGGCTATGCGGGTAAGGAATTCAGGCTCACCAAGGCGCTCGGCTCGGCGAAATCAATGAGTCTCGAGAAGCTGGGAGAGTGCATTTCAATCCTCTCTCAGGCGGATATCAGGCTTAAAAGCACACAGGATGACAAGCGCTCTGTCCTCGAGCAGACGCTTGTAAAACTTGCGAGAGCGGCGGCGAAATGATTAAACTTAAACAGGCTGTAATAGTTGAAGGAAAATATGATAAAATAAAGCTGTCAAATATTGTCGATGCTCCCATTATCTGCACCGACGGATTCGGCATTTTCAAAGACAGGGAGCTGAGAAATCTGATCAAATCCCTCGCCGAGAGAAACGGCATCATAGTCCTTACGGACAGCGACTCGGCAGGCTTTAAAATCAGGAATTTCATAGGCTCGTTCGTTGATAAAAAATATATTTCAAACGCGTACATTCCCGATATTTTCGGCAGGGAGAGAAGAAAAACGGAGGATTCAAAAGAAGGAAAACTCGGCGTTGAGGGCGTCTCGGAAAGCGTGATTATCGAGGCCCTCGGGCGCACGGGAATCCTCTGTGAAAAGGTTGAGATTCCCTCTCGGAGAATCACGAAGGCGGATTTTTACGAGCTGGGTCTCAGCGGGAAGAAAAACAGCGCCCTGCTAAGGCAGAAGCTGCTCAAATCCTATAATCTTCCCTCGCGTCTGTCAGCGAATTCTCTCATTGAGATACTCAACTCAATCACAACTTATGATGAATTTATCGGTTTTGTCGGAAAGGCAGGCTCGGATATATGTTCAGAGTAGGGCAGGGCTACGATGTTCACCGCCTGACGCAGGGCAGAAAGCTCATAATCGGCGGCGTTGAAATAGAATATGAAAAGGGGCTTCTCGGTCACAGCGACGCGGATGTTTTGCTTCACGCGATTTCGGACGCTCTTCTCGGAGCGGCGGCGCTCGGGGATATCGGCTGTATATTCCCCGACAGCGACCCCCGTTATGAGGGAGCGGACAGTCTCGTTTTGCTCTCGGAGGTCTGCAAGCTGCTTCGTGAGAAGGGATTTGCTCCCGTCAATATTGACTCGACCGTTGTGGCGCAGGAGCCGAAATTAAAGGATTTCATCCCTCTTATGAGGAGCAATATCGCCCGCGCCTGCGGCATCGACACGGCCTGTGTCAGCGTCAAGGCGACCACCGAGGAAAAGCTCGGATTCACGGGCGAAGGGCTCGGTATTTCCGCTCAGGCGGCGGCGCTTATTGAGACGGTTTGAACTTTTTGTTAATTATCTGCGTGAGATTTGAAAACGCGGAAACAGTGTGATATAATCTCGTTTATGAACGTTGCGGAAAGGTTAAGAAAATGCTTCTGAGTGTATTTTTTGACAGCAGCTTTGTTTCTCAGCTGCTGGAGTTTTTCGATAAAATCAAATCCCTTAAAATAGGTGTTGCCGACGTGCTCGACATCGCCTTTGTCGCTTTTGTTCTCTATCACGCGCTCAAGCTCGTCAGGGGTTCAAAGGCGATTCAGCTTCTCAAAGGGCTCATAGTCATGCTCGTCATCTACGGTCTCGTCTATATTTTCTCGATGGAGACGAGCATGTATCTTTTCCGCTACATTTTCTCAAATATCTTCCTTATTCTCATCGTCATTTTCCAGCAGGAAATCAGGCAGATTATGGAGCGCCTCGGAAGGAGCAATGTCAAGTCCTTCAAGGGTTTGTTCTCCGGCTCGACAGACAGCGAGCACGAGGTTCTCAACAACGCGATTGTCGAAATCTGCAAGGCGGTCCAGAGGATGAGCGACAGCAAAACCGGTGCCCTTATCGTAATGGAAAAACAGGGGCTTCCCGCCGAGGTGACAAACACCGGTATCGAGATAAACGCCGATATTTCTCACGAGCTAATAGGCAATATTTTCTTCCCGAATTCACCGCTTCACGACGGAGCGGCGCTTGTGCGCGACGGTCAGCTTTATAAGGCGGGCTGCGTGCTTCCCAACACAAGGAAGGACGATGTTTCGAGCGACCTCGGGACCAGGCACAGGGCCGCGATAGGTATGAGCGAGGAATCCGACGCAATGGTTGTTGTCGTCTCGGAAGAAACCGGTCAGATTTCGGTTGCCGTTAAGGGCAATCTCAAAAGGGACCTCAACGAGGCAACCCTGCGCGACGAAATGATAAGCTATATGATAGATGAAGAAGAATCCGCCCAGGTGGCGAAAAGCATTGTTTCGAGATTATTCAAAAAGGGCGGCAAAAAATGAGAGACAGGAATATTTTCAACAGAATACTCAACAACAACAAGGCCCTTGCCGTTATGTCGGTTGTCATTTCGGCTCTGATATGGCTGTTTGTTTCGGTTGAGAAGAGCCCCGAGACAACAGTTGTTGTCAGGGATATTCCCATTACCATAAACAGCGAATCCCTGAGTGCTCTCGGCCTTGAAAGCTACGGTGTTTCGGGCTTCAGCGCGAGCGTTACCGTCAGGGGCAGAAACTATGTCGTTGAGGATAAGGGAATGGCGGACAGGATAACCGTTTCGGCGGATACCGGCTCGGTTGTCACGGCGGGTCATTATACCCTGCGCCTCGATGTCCAGAAGAATGACAGCAGAGGGGATTTCGATATAGTCTCAGTCGAGCCTTCGACGGTATCGGCCTATTTTGACACCCCCGTAAATGATAAGGAATTTATTATTGAACCTATAATAGAGAGCACTGGCAACATAGTGCCCGAGGGATACACCGCCGGCAACGCGATAATTGACTCCTCATCCTCCAAAATCAAGGTTTCGGGTCCGGTGAGCGAGGTCAATAAAATCACGCGCCTTGCCGCTGTCGTAAGGCTTGATTCACCCATCACGCAAAACGGCAGCTTCGAGACGGAGTTTACTCCTGTTACGTCGGGCTCCGAGCCGCTCAATTATATCTCCTTTGACCACGACCGCAAGGTAACCGTCAAGGTGCCCGTTTATAAAAACGTCACTCTGAATACGGCGGTTGACTATGTCAACAGGCCCTCGGATTATATAGGAGACGTTGATTTTGCCGTCTCCGTCAGCCCCGCTTCCGTCAGGGTCGGAGTCAATTCCTCCGCCTCCGCGGAAATGGAGTCGCTGATAATCAAAACTCTTGATTTCTCCGAGCTTCACGAGGGCGAAAACGTCTTCACCGTGTCGTCTCACGAGGTCGAGAAGAGCCTGAGCTGCCTGATTCTCGATGATACTGAGAGCTTCGAAATCAAGGTGAATGTCGGAAATATGGCGCGCAGGACCTTTGAAGTCCCCGCCGAAATCGGCTACCCGTCGGCATCGCTCGCTGTGAATATTGAGAGCGTGACGCCCGATTTCACCGAGATTACCGTCATAGGACCCGAGTCTGTCCTTGACTCGCTGACCGCCGAGGATATCACGCTCAACGCGGATGTCGCCAAGGTTAAGGCAGGGCAGTCGGAGGCGAAGGTTCCCGTCACCTGCGTCAACAACGGCTCATACTGGATTTACGGCGATTATACCGCCACGGTTAAAGTTTCATAAATACCCGAGAGAGGTTTCACCCTGCGGATTTCCGCAGGGTTTTTTGTTTCCGGGAAGGCGGGAAATGATGCGGGGCAAAAATCCTTTTATAATATATTAAAAATATTAAAATTATTTTAAAAAACAGTTGAATTAAGTTTTTACTGTATGGTATAATGTCTTGAAATAATCGGGGAGGTGTTGCCGGATGAAAAAAAGACTTTTCGCTGCAGCTGCGGCCGCTTTGGTTCTCGCGGTGATGCTCTCTTCGTGCAACGCCGTGCCGCTCATAGCGACGGTCGATTCTCTTCTGACGCCGCCGTTCTATTATTCGGAGTATGAAGGCCTTGTTTCCGCCTTCAACTCATCGGTCTCGAGCAGCGTCGTTCTCTGCAACCCGACAGAGGGAGACCACCTGTCTGCGATTACGGTCAGCGATGTTGACAGAGACAAGGCGGAGGAGGGGATAGTCTTTTTCAGAGACACCCTCGAAGAGAACACGGCTTATTTCTCGGTCTTCAGGAATTCGGACGATGTCTGGAAAAAGCTCTGCGAATTCAAAGGCTACGGCAACGAGGTCCGCTCGCTGACCCTTACGGACCTCGACGGCGACAATATAGAGGAGCTCATAGTAATCTGGAGCTACTCCGGGATTGACGGCGGAAATGTCGTCGCGGTTTACCGCGCGGCGGATAAGTCACTGAAGTATGAAGAGATAATGTATGAGAGTTGCGAAATAGCAAGGCCTGTCGATTTTGACGGAAACGGGCAGGAGGAAATCTTCTTCATCACCTCCTCAAAGGGCGAGAACGCGGTCACCAAAACCGCGAAGCTCTTCGGCTATTCCGAAGATTCGCTCACGGAAATCGGCTCGACTCCCGTTGACCCCTCCGCGATATCATACGCGTCCTTCAAAACAGAGAAGACGGTTGAGCAGGCTCCCCTCAGAATATATGTCGATGCGGTCAAGAGCAACAACATGATGATAACCGAGGTCTTTTACTGGGACGATGAGACCGGAGAGCTGACGGACCCGCTCTATGATCCCGAAGTCGGGGCGAATACCGCAACGCTGCGCTTTGAGCAGCTGCAGTGCGCCGACATCAACAATGACGGGCAGATTGAGATTCCCGTTCAGTCCGAGTATTCCGCGCCGAGCTATGAGGACGATACGCCGCTTTATATTACGGAGTGGACCTACTTTGACTATGACAAGCCCGTTTTCACCGAGAGCACCTTTGTCAACGTCGCGGACGGATATCTTGTCAATCTCGGAATCCTCGGCAAAGACAAGCTCTATATCAGAAAGCATACAGGCGGCGACTGGGCGAGCTGGTCTGTTTATACCGAGAGCAAGAGCTCCGTTTCGGGCAATGTTCTCTTCACGATAATCAAGGTGCCCAAAGACAGATGGCAGAGCGATATGGTCGGGTCATCAAATTATATTACGATACTCAAGCAGCTTGACAGCGTAGTCTGTGTAAACATAAACGAAAAAGGAAAGGCGGCAGGCCTTGACGACACAAAGATAAAAAAGATTGTGACAAGGCTTCCTTCGTGACGGGTGAGAATTATGAAAAGAGTGCTTATAGCAGAAGACGAAGATGCGATAAGAGCGTTTATAGTCATCAATTTAAAGAGAGCGGGCTACGATGTCATCGAGGCGTCGGACGGCGCTACGGCGCTCGAGCTCTATGAGGCGTGCGACGGCGATGTGGATGTTGCCGTGCTCGATGTAATGATGCCGGAGACAGACGGACTCACCGTCTGCCGCGAGCTCAGAAAGATGAGCAACAGCATAGGTATAATTATGCTGACCGCCAAGGCACAGGAGGTCGATAAGGTCACGGGCCTTATGATGGGGGCGGACGATTATATGACCAAGCCCTTTTCTCCCACCGAGCTTGTCGCGAGGGTTGACGCGGTTTACCGCCGCGTTGCAATGAGCCGCAGCGACGCTCTCAAATCCTCGGACGAAATAGTCCTCGGCGAATTCAAGCTCAATCTCCGCCAGCGCCTTCTCTCCAAAAAAGGGAAGAATATCGAGCTCACGCAGGTTGAATTCCAGCTTGTCGAATACTTTTTCACTCATCCGGGCGAGGCGCTCAGCAGGACGGATATTCTCACAAAGGTCTGGGGCCCTGAGTATTTCGGCGAAGAAAAGATAGTGGATGTCAATATCCGCAGACTGAGAATGAAGGTCGAAACAGACCCCTCATCGCCCGAGCACCTCATCACAATATGGGGTGTCGGATATAAATGGCAGGAGTAATCGCGCGCAAAAAGAGTTAAAGGAGGTGCGGCAATGAAATATATGAGCATCACAAAGCGATGGTTTCTCACTGTTGCTTCTTTGGTGTTTGTTATTCTTGTTGCCGTCTCGTTTCTCGTTTACGGGCTGATTGTCAATTACTACTACGGCGCCGCGAGGATGACTGTCGAGGCGATGAATTCGAGAGAAATCAATTCCATATTCAGCCTCTACGGCGCATCCACGGCCGGCTTTGAAGACGCGGCGAGGAATTACGTCGAGAATTTCCAGAATAAAGACAAGCTCGCCGTATGGATTATAAACAGGAAGGGCAAGGTAATAGTCTCGTCAAACGGCTTTTCAATCAGCGATGACGTGAATATGCCCGATTATAACGACGCGCTCAATTCCCCGGAGGGGACTGCGCGCTGGATAGGCAGACTGCCGTCGGGCGAAAAGATAATGTCCTACACCTGCACCTATCACTATAACAACGGAGACTACGGCGGAGCAATCAGATATATGGTCTCGATGGACGCCATAGACGGTCAGATGCGGATAGTTGCCGTGCTTATCGCCTCCGTGTTTGTTATCGTTTTCGGATTTCTCATTATTTCGAGCACCCTGTTTCTGCGGTCAATCGTCGGCCCCGTCAAATCAATCGGTGACGCGGCCAAAAAGATTGCCGCCGGGGATTTCAGCACGAATATAGACCATTACCCTTATAACGATGAAATCGGCGAGCTGTGCAACACGATAAACGATATGGCCGACAAGCTCGGCGAGACGGAGCAGCTCAAAAACGATTTCATATCGACCGTGTCTCACGAGCTGAGGACTCCTCTGACAGCTATCAGGGGATGGGGCGAAACTCTGCAGCAGATGGGCGGCAGTGACCCGGAGATGACGGAGCGCGGTATGGAGATAATCATAAGCGAGTCCGCGCGTCTCAACAATATGGTTGAGGAGCTCCTTGATTTCTCGAGAATGAGCAGCGGCAGGATGAGGCTCAACACCTCGAGGATAGATTTCCTCGCAGAGCTCGATGAGGTTATCTTCTCATTCAGAGACAGGTCCGAGCGCGAAGGAATAGAAATCACCTGCAACATTCCCGACACTCCCGCTCCGGGAATCGGAGACGCTTCGAGAATCAAACAGGTCTTCATCAACGTCCTTGACAACGCGATGAAATACACCGAGCAGGGCGGAAAGGTCAGCGTCAGCGCCTGTATGCCCGACCCGACCGAGCTCGCGGTCACCATCACCGACACGGGCTGCGGTATTTCAAAAGAAGACCTGCCTCACATAAAAGAGAAATTCTATAAAGCAAACAATACCGTCCGCGGCTCCGGCATCGGGCTTGCCGTCTGTGATGAGATTATGAATCTTCACGGCGGAAGTCTCGAGATAGACAGCGTGCAGGGGCAGGGGACATCGGTCAAGCTTATATTCCCGCTTGAAGGAAGGGAGAAAGACAATGAGTAAAGAAAAGAAAAGCTGCCCCTACGTTGCGGTAGGCGGTCAGGCTCTCATAGAGGGTATCATGATGAGAGGGCCGAAGGGTACGGCGATGTCGTGCCGTATGCCCGACGGCAGGATAGAGACGGAGATGAAGGATTTTCCGTCCATACGCAAAAAGTATAAATTCCTGAATATCCCTCTGATTCGCGGAGTAATCGCTTTTGTCGAATCGATGATAATGGGCTACAAGCTGCTTATGGAGAGCGCCGAGAAGACCGCTCTCGACGGCGTTGAGGATTACGGCGACTCCAAGCTTGACAAATGGCTCAGCGAGCATTTCGGGCCCAAGATGATGGCCGTTATAGGGACCATAGCCTCGGTCATCGGCTTCGGTATCGCGTTCCTCCTGTTTATCTGGCTTCCGTCATTTCTTTTTGACAAGCTGGTATTCGGCCACATAACCCATTCGACAACCTTCCGCCCGCTGTTTGAGGGAATACTCAGGATTATCATATTTGTTGTCTATATGTTCCTCACTTCGAGGATGAAGGATATTCACAGGGTATATATGTATCACGGAGCCGAGCACAAGACCATATTCTGCTTTGAACACGGTCAGGAGCTCACGCCCGAAAACGTTATGAAACAGAGACGCTTCCACCCCAGATGCGGGACAAGCTTCATCTTTGTAACAATCCTTCTGAGCATCCTTATCTCATCGGTTGTGGCGATAGTCTGGAAGGAGCTTACACAGATAAGAGCCCTCTGGATAGTCGTAAAGCTTCTGCTTCTTCCCGTCATAATGGGAATCGGCTTTGAATTCATACAGCTCGCAGGCAAATACCCCAACAAGCTTACAATGGCGCTCTCGGCGCCCGGTCTCGCTATGCAGAGAATCACAACCGCCGAGCCCGACGAAAAAATCTGCGAGGTGGCAATCGCCGCGATGAAGGCGGCTCTTTCGGGCGAGGTGCCCGAAGAGGAGCTTCCGAAGCCCAAGGAAGAGACGGACGGCGAAGAGACAAAAGACGAGGCAACAGAAGAGGCTCCTGCCGAAGCCGCTGAATCCGGTGAGGCGGAGACCGCAGCGGAAGATTCCCCCTCCGAGCAGGAGGCTGCCGCGGAGATTCCCGGCGGCGAGAAGGATAATGAAGAGAGCTGAGCTCCTCTCTGTCGGAAGGCGGATGCTCTCGGAGGCGGGGATTGCGAATTCCTCAAACGAAGCCCGCTGGCTGCTTGAGAGCCTGACCGGCGTCAAGGCGGGAAAGCTCCTTCTCTCGGCGGATGAGGAGACCGGCGAAGAGCAGACCGGAAAATATCTCTCGATGATTAAAGAGAGAATATCCGGCAGACCGCTTCAGTATATTATCGGGAGATGGGATTTTTACGGCCGCGAGTTTTATGTGGGCGAGGGAGTGCTTATCCCGAGACCCGAAACGGAGCAGCTCGTTGAAATCGCGCTGGATTATTTAAAAGACAAAGAGAAGCCCGCCGTGCTCGATTTATGCGCGGGCACCGGATGCATCGGTCTCACTCTCGCGAAAGAGAGAGCGGATTCATTCGTGACTCTGGTCGAGAAATACGATGAGGCTCTCGGCTTTCTCAAAAGAAACGCCGAAAAGCTCGGGGCAGAGAATGTGCGGACAGTCCGCGGAGACATTCTGAATCCCTCAGATATTCCGCAGGGCGGTTATGACCTCATTGTTTCAAACCCTCCCTATGTGCCCGCCGCGGAGATACCCTCGCTTGAGCCCGAGGTGCTCAGGGAGCCGGCAACGGCTCTTGACGGCGGAGAGGACGGCCTGGATTTCTATTACGCGATAAGCGAAATCTCACGCCGCCTCGGCAACTGCCCCGTGCTGGTTGAATGCGGCGAAGGGCAGGAGCAGGCAATATGCGGTATGTTTTCATCCTCACGGGTATATGAGGATTTCAACTCAATAAACAGATTTGTTTTCGGAGAATAAAATGATTTATGATTTGATAAGAGGCGGTATAGGACCTCAGTTTGTTATAAGAATGCTTGTGCGCGTGTTCACGGTTTTCTGCATACTGCCGATTCACGAATACGCTCACGCCCGCGCCGCCGTGCAGCTTGGAGACGATACGCCGAGGCTTCAGGGGCGCCTGTCGCTCAATCCCCTTGCGCATCTCGATATTATGGGAACCGTTATGATAATGATATGCGGCTTCGGTTACGCAAAGCCCGTCGGAATAAACCCGAGGAACTTCAAAAATCCCAAAATCGGAATGGCGCTCACTGCTGCAGCCGGCCCCGGCTCAAACCTGATAATGGCCCTGCTGTTTACCCTGCTTGCGGATTGCGCGAATATCTGGTATTCGAATTCCGCTTCAACGGTAGCGAATGTAACGGTTATGTTTTTCCTCTACGCGGCGCTCATCAATGTTTCGCTTGCGCTGTTTAACCTTATCCCCGTTCCTCCTCTTGACGGCTCGAGGATACTCAATATCGTCCTTCCTTCAAAGTATTATTTCAAAGTTATGAAATATGAGAGATACATTATCTACGGCGTATTCATCCTCATGATTACGGGTATCTTCTCAAGACCTTTCAGCGCGCTCTGCTCGCTTGTGATGACCGGTATAACAAAGCTGGTCGGCCTGCCCTTCGGCGGTTACGCAATTCTTTATTGATTGGTGAGTTGAATTGGAACAGTTACAGTATAAAATCGAAGTCTTTGAGGGGCCGATGGATCTGCTCCTGCAGCTCATAAGCAAAAAGCAGGTCAGCATCAACGACGTGCCTATCATGGAGCTTATCGAGCAGTATCTTGACTACGTCAGGCAGATGAAGGATGAAGACCTTGACGTGTCGAGCGAATTTCTCGAAATGGCGGCCCGCCTCATTTACATAAAAACGGTTTCTCTCCTTCCCAAGCAGGAGGAGGCGGAGAAGCTTGTCGAGGAGCTCAGGGGTGAGCTTATCGAATACAGAGACTGCAAATATATCGCAGGCAAGCTCAGGGAATCCGAAAAGGGATTCGATTACGGCTGCAAGAAGCCCGAAGAGATTGAAGCCGATATGACCTACACAAGGATTCACGAGACCTATGATATTTACAAGGCCTATATAAACGCCGTCGGCAAGGGGCTCAGGCGCCTGCCGCCTCCGGTTGAGGCCTTCAGCGGAATCGTAGCGCACAAGATAGTTTCCGTCACATCGAGAATTCAGGTAATCATCGACAGATTCAAAAACGGAAACAGACACAGCTTTTCAAGCTTTTTTGAAAAATCGGAATCAAGGTCCGAGATGGTCGCCACCTTCCTTGCCCTTCTCTCTATGGTCAAGGCAAAGAGAATATTCATCGACGGCGACTCCGCAAATCCGGATATAGTCCTGCTTCAGGGCAGAGGGGAGGAGATAGAGATTGACGAATGATGAAATCAGAGCGGCGATAGAGGCAATCCTTTTCGCTAGCGGCGAGCCTCTCGAGGTCACGAGAATCGCCGAGGCGATGGAGCTCGATGTTGAGACCGTGCGCGGTTACATCTTTGAAATCGGCGCCTCTCTCGACAGCAGGGGCAGCGGAATCTGCCTGCTGCGGCTCGGAGATAAATTTCAGCTCTGCTCGAGGACGGAGTACGCTCCGCTGATAAGAAACGTGCTCGATATCAAGAGAAACATCCCGCTCTCAAACGCGGCGCTCGAGGTGCTCGCGGTTGTGGCGTATAATCAGCCCGTCACCAAGGCGTATATCGAGCAGGTCAGAGGCGTTGACTGCTCGGGCGTTGTGAATACTCTCTGTCAGAAGGGGCTTCTTGAAGAGAGAGGCAGGCTCGAGCTTCCCGGAAGGCCGCTTCTCTACGGCACAACTCCGAATTTCCTCAGATGCTTCTGCCTGACCTCGCTCGCAGACCTGCCCGAGCTTCCCGAGAAGCCGGCGGAGATGATGATAGCCGAGCAGGATGATGAGATAGACAGCTCGCAGGGCGAGCAGATAAGAAACTTCTTCCAGGCGGAGCTTGAGAGCGCAGAGCAGGATGACAATGAAGAATGATTGAAAGGGGGCGCAGGTTTGACGGCACTTTACATTATTCTCGGCATTATTCTCTTCTTTGTTCTGATACTGTCCGTAAAAGTTAAAGTGACAGTTCATTCCGAAGACGGCTTTTCGCTTGCCGTCGGCTGGCTTTTCCTGAATTTCAATATTCTTCCCAAGAAGGAGAAGCCCGGAAAAAAGAAGAAGAAAAAGAAAGAGAAAAAGAAAAAACCGGAGACGGAGGAAGCAAAACCCGACAAACCGGTCAAAGAGCCAAAGGACAATATGTTCCTGAAGTTCTACAAAAACAACGGCGTTGACGGAGTCATCGATCTGGTGAAACGCCTGTCCGTCTCTCTGGGCGGAATGTTCAGAAGGCTTTACAGAGCTTTCACTATAGAAGACCTCGCGGTCTCGCTCCTTGTCGGAGCGGGAGACAGCGCGGAGACAGCCATTAAATACGGCAGGACCTGCACTGTGTTTTACCCCGCAATCGGCTTTGTGGTTGACAATATGCGTGTTAAAAGATACAGCGTCGAGGTCAGCCCCGATTTCATAAACGGGAGCAACAAGGCGCGGCTTCACGCAAAAATTTCGGTCATACCCCGCAGACTCATAAACGCGCTGATTATCGTGGCGTTCAGCCTGGTATTCAGAGTGGGCATCAGATTCCTCAGGGGGCTTCGTGCAAAGAAGCCCGAAAGCGTCAGGGCGGCGGAGCCCGCGCCCGCGGCTGAGACTGAGCCCGCGGCAGATTAAATCACAAATAATTAAATCAAATCAAATACAGAAAGGTGCAAACAAAATGAAAGACAATTCAGCAGCGGCCGGCATCCTCGGCACATCAATTGAAAAAATCAAGGATCTCGTAAACGTTAACACCATTATCGGAGACGCTATCAATGTCAGCGATTCGATAAAGATTATCCCCGTTTCAAAGGTAACCTACGGCTTTGCTTCGGGCGGCACCGACTTCCCCTCAAAGAACAAGCAGGAGCTTTTCGGCGGCGGCGGCGGAGCCGGCATAACCATCATCCCCGTAGCTTTCCTCGTTATCAATAACGGCAGCGTTTCAATCAAATATATCGACGCGGCAGAGGGCTCGGTCGAGAGAGTTATCGGCATGGTTCCCGATATCGTTGACAAGGCATCCGATGTCATCAACAGGCTTACGGGCAAGAGCTCGGACGCAGCCGTTGACGAAGCTATCGGCGACTATATGGATTCGGCACCCGAGGCAGCCGAATAATACGGGGTGAATCCGGTGGCAGATAATAAAATCAGACTTCAGAAGTTTCTGTCCGAGGCCGGAGTAGCTTCAAGGCGCAAGAGCGAGGAACTCATCGCTCAGGGCGCGGTCAGAGTCAACAACAGGACCGCCAGGGTAGGCGACAGCGTTGACCCGCGGAATGACACGGTCACGGTGAACGGCAGACGCGTGAACAGAGTCAGCGAGACTCACTATATTCTCCTGAATAAACCGCGCGGATACGTCACCACCACCGATGACGACCTCGGGAGAAAATGCGTGACCGAGCTTGTATCCGATTTAAAGATACGGCTTTATCCGGTCGGAAGGCTTGACCGGGTTTCGGAGGGCGCGCTGCTTCTGACCAATGACGGAGCGTTCGCAAACGCGATGATGCATCCCTCGCACCACGTCCCCAAGACTTACAGGGTTACGGTGAAGGCGGATGTCACAAAGTCTCAGGTCGAGAGCCTCTCGGGCGGAATCGAGCTTGACGGCAGGATGACCGCCCCGGCCGACGTTCACGTCATTGACAGGTCGGAGGGCAGGACCGTGCTTGAGATAGTGCTCTATGAGGGCAGAAACAGACAGATCAGGCGTATGTGCGAGTCTCTCGGTCTCGAGGTTGCCCGCCTCAAGAGAGTCGCTATCGGAAACGTCCGCCTCGGTACTCTCCCCGTCGGGAGATACCGCGAGCTTACCGAGAAAGAGGTTCATTCCCTTCTCTCGAGCGCAGGCGTAACGGATAACGGCTGAAATATCAATACCCAGTATCGGAGTGATACCAATGATAAAAAGTATGACCGGCTACGGCAGAGAACAGGCAGTCGCCGACGGTATGAATATCACGGTGGAAATCAAGAGCGTGAATCACAGGTTCTTTGAGTTTTCATCAAAGCTTCCGCGCAATTACGGCTTTCTCGACGAGAAGCTCAAAAGCTATTTTATGGGCAGGATTACAAGAGGCAAGGTAGAGTGCTACGTGTCGGTCGAATCGGTTGAGGAGCCCGATGTCGTGGTCGCCGTGAATCATCCGCTTATAAAGAGCTACCTTGAGGCTTATAAAGAGATAGAGGAGAACTTCGGCCTCGAAAACGATATAAAGGTTTCGGATATCGTGCGCGCTCCCGACGCTCTGACCGTCAGGAAGCAGGCCGAGGATGAGGAGAGAATCTGGGCCGCCGTGCAGTCGGTGGCGGATAAAGCTCTCGTTAAATTCCTCAAAATGAGAGAGACCGAGGGCGAGCGCCTGAGGGCGGATATCGACTCGCGTCTTGAAACCATACTCGGGGCGGTTGCGTTTGTTGAGGAACGCTCACCCGAAACGGTCCGCGAATATAATGAGAAGCTTCTCGCCAGGCTCAATGAGCTGCTCGCGGGCGCCTCGATTGACGAGCAGAGGATTCTCACCGAGGCGGCGGTTTTCGCCGACAAGATTGCGGTCGCCGAGGAGACAGTCCGTCTTCGCAGCCACGTTGACCAGATGAGGACCTTCCTCGCGGCCGACGAAGCAATCGGCAAAAAGATGGATTTTCTCGTTCAGGAGATGAACAGGGAAACAAACACCATCGGCTCCAAGGCAAACGATGTTCAGATTGCGAGGACCGTGGTTGACCTTAAGGCGGAGATTGAAAAAATCCGCGAACAAATCCAGAATATCGAGTAAGGTGCATATATGAAGCTCATTAACATCGGATTCGGAAATATGATAAACGCCGGGCGTATCGTAGCGATAGTCAGCCCCGAATCCGCTCCCGTAAAGAGAATTGTCCAGGAAGCCAAGGAGGGCAAAAATCTTATTGACGCCACCCACGGCAGACGAACGAGAGCGGTTATAATCACAGACAGCGGCCACGTTATTCTCACCTATCTTCAGGGCGAGACGGTGGCAAACCGTCTCTATGATGACAGCGCCGCGGACGGGGAGGAAGAAGATGCCTGACAAAAACGGAATTCTCATAGTATTTTCCGGTCCGTCCGGAAGCGGCAAGGATACCGTGCTCAAAAAGCTTACCGAGAAGAATGATGACATAAGAGTATCAATCTCGATGACCACCCGCCCGAAGAGAGGGCAGGAGGTTGACGGAGCCGACTACTACTTCGTCACAAAGGATTATTTTGAGAAAAAGATTGCCGACGGCGAAATGCTCGAATACGCGCAGTATGCCGGCAATTATTACGGTACTCCCAAGGCACCCGTTGACGAGATGCTGAACGCGGGCATAAATGTCGTGCTTGAGATTGAGGTCCAGGGCGCGGCAAAGATAAGGAAGATTTATCCCGACGCGGTTTCGGTGTTTCTGATGCCCCCGTCTCTTCCCGCGCTTGAGGAGAGACTCAGGTCAAGAGGGACCGAGGACGAGGAGACGCTCTCTCACCGCCTGTTCATAGCCGAGCAGGAGATAAGGCGCGCTTCTGAATTCAGCTATGTGGTCGTCAACGATTCCATAGACGACGCCGTCTGCGATTTTGAGACGGTTATAAGAGCGGAAAAAATGCGGTTCAGCCGCAACAAAAATATTATCAGCGAGGTAATAAGCAATGTTTAATCCCGATCTGAGCAAGGTGCTCAAAAATCATCTCAGCCGTTACTCACTCGTTACCGCAACGGCAAAGAGAGCAAGAGAAATCACCGACGAGGCAAACGAAGAAGGCGAGATAATCACGGAGAAGCCCGTTTCTCTCGCGCTCGATGAAATCATTGACGGCAAATACGTTATAGTTGAGCCCGAAGAAATCAGAAACATCTAACAATTACGGGAGGCGGAAAAGTTGAAGTATGTCAGGGTAGCGGTTGAAAAGACCAACTATTCCTTTGATATCGAATTCACTTATTCCGTCCCGGAGAATCTCGAAGACGGGGTAAAGCCCGGATGTATCGTGACGGTGCCTTTCGGCAGCGGAAACAGAAAGTCGCTCGCAATCGTCACGGCCGAATCCGGTGAAACCCCGCAGGGCAGAATCAAGAAAATCTCGGAGCTCAGGGAGGAGGAGCCTCTTCTCAGCCCCGAAATGATTGAGCTCGCGAGATACATAAAGGATAAAACCTTCTGCACCCTCTACGAGGCGGCGAAGGCGATGCTCCCCGCCGGAATCAACTACCGTATGGTAAAATTCTACGGCGCGAATCCGGACGCGGGAGAAGAAAAGATTGCCTCCCTCAATGAGGATGACCGTGAGATTTATTCCTTTCTCGCGGCAAAAAACGATTTTGTCAAAGAGGATATTATCTTCAGGAG